>NZ_JBFWLZ010000007.1:0-106557 GCF_050251835.1 Diaphorobacter sp.
AGTCGGCCAGCAGGCTGGCCAGCAGTTCTTCGGGTACTTCGTGCTTCTTGGATGTCATTGTGTTCACGGACAAGCCGGCTCGCGCCGGCGGTGGATTGTCCGTTCACACAAAATTCTGCACACCCTCGCTCCACAGATGACCGCCAAGGGTTGGAAGGTCAGCAATGCCCTCGTGCTTACAGGCACCAAGGAGGTGGAGGACAGTTTGTTGGTTCCGTCTGCTACTTTGGTTTCAGAGCTGCAAATCTGGGCCTCTGAGGTAGCCGCGACGGTGACCGATGCCATCGACGGCTTGCGCGACATCTTGCTTGGCCTTGGTAACGGCTAGGCAGTATCAAAAGCAATTGCAGCGCTGCCAGGCGGAGTAGTGAGGGCCGCTGCAGAAAACCACGGTAGCGGGCCGGCAAGCAATGACGGCGAAGTTGAGGCCAGCAAATCGCTCAAGTCGGATGCCGTTGAGCAGGGGCAACCTGGTCTGTGACATGACCGAGTGCCTGATCTGGATCGGGACACCATCTAGCCGCAGCTGGACAGTCAGCAGGGCACGTCGCCAGCACCCTCGACCCTTTGACTGCAACATAGGCGTTCATCCTCGTCAGCCCTAGCGGCAGTCCAATTTCGCTCAAGCAGATCTAACCGCAGCCACGAAAGCAATATGGTTAGAAAGTTGGGTGGATAACAAAAAAGCCACCGAAAGGTGGCTTTTTTTCTTCTAAATCAACAACTTAGAAAATTTTTCTGGCGGAGAGGGCGGCAGTCGAATCCGGGTTTCACGTTGCGTCAGGAAATCGCAATAAATCAGAAATTAACCCAATAAAAACAAAGGTTTATGAGTTTTGTTGTTTCATGGCGTTTCTGACGACATCTCTCAATCTCGTGTTTTTTCCGTATACTTTTCCGTATAACGAGACCAGAATTTGGCTCTCGTCTCCGTCGAACTCCACCCATGGTCAAAGCCAACAAACTCACTCAATTGCAAGCCACCAGGCTCAAGGAGCCCGGGATGCATGGCGATGGTGCCGGCCTGTGGTTGAAAGTCACCGAAGGGGGCTCCAAGTCTTGGATCTTGCGCTACGCCTTCAACGGTCGTGAGCGCTGGACGGGGCTGGGGCCATACCCCGAAGTCTCCCTGGCCGATGCCCGCGACAAAGCCATGGCCTGGCGCCGTCAGGTGCGCCAAGGCATCGACCCCATGCAGGTCAAGCAGCAAGCCGCTGCGGTAGCGCGTGCCGAGCAAGCCAAAACGGTCACCTTCGACAGCTGTGCCGAGCGCTACATCGAATCACACCGCTCGGGCTGGAAGAACGCCAAGCACGCCGACCAGTGGACGAACACGCTGCAAACCTACGCAGCACCCATCATCGGCAAGATGGATGTTGCGCTGATTGAAACCGCGCACATCATGCGCGTGCTTGAACCCGTGTGGCACACCAAGGCGGAAACCGCCTCGCGCCTGCGGGGCCGCTTGGAAGCCGTGCTGGATTGGGCCACCGTGCACCGGTACCGCACGGGAGACAACCCCGCCCGCTGGAAAGGCCACCTCGACGCCCTGCTGCCTGCACGCTCCAAAGTCGCCAAATCAAAGCACTTCGCCGCACTGCCGTGGCGCGACATGAAGCCGTTCATGGCCGAGCTGCGCAAGCAAACCGGCATTGGCGCGCTGGCTTTGCAGTTCACCATCCTCACTGCCGCGCGCTCAGGCGAAGTACGTGGGATGGCCTGGTACGAGGTGGACTTTGAACACAAGCTGTGGACCGTCCCCGGCGAGCGCATGAAAGCCGGAAAGGAGCACCGCGTACCGCTATCGGATGCAGCCATGCAACTGCTGGAGTCTTTGAGGGACACCAAGCTGGCGGATACCGACATCGTGTTCCCCAGCACGCGTGACCACAAACCCCTCTCCGACATGACGCTCACTGCCGTGCTGCGGCGCATGCAGCGCGACGACATCACAGTGCACGGGTTCCGATCCTCGTTTCGGGACTGGGCGGCTGAAGCCACCGACTACCCCCAGGAAATGGCCGAAATGGCGCTGGCGCACATCGTGGGCAACAAGGTGGAGGCAGCCTACCGGCGCGGGGACATGCTGGAGAAGCGGCGCGCGATGATGCAGGCGTGGGCAGAGCACTCGCTGTGAACGCTAGGCTGTAGCTGTTGGATCAACCAACCAGAATCCATTCCCTTGACGGAATATTCCTTGGAGGCTATATTTAACTATGTCTTGGGACGTTGAGTACACCGATGAGTTTGAAGCGTGGTGGGAAGGCTTGTCTGAGCAGGAGCAAGTGTCCTTGGCAGCTTCGGTAGCGTTGCTGGAAGAGCGTGGCCCCTCACTCGGTCACCCCCACAGCAGTGGTATCAACGGTTCACGCCACGGGCACATGCGTGAATTGCGCACGCAGCACGGAGGTCGGCCGTTTCGCACGCTGTATGCCTTTGACCCCCGCCGAATGGCAATTTTATTGATCGGCGGTGATAAGACCGGTGATGACCGCTGGTACGAAGTACATGTGCCAATCGCTGATCGGTTGTATGACGAGCATCTTGACCAGCTTCGCCGTGAAGGAGAAATAGATGGCTAAGAAGTTTTCTGAATTGCGGGCTGCCATG
The DNA here is from genome assembly GCF_050251835.1 of Diaphorobacter sp. Classification (NCBI taxonomy): domain Bacteria; kingdom Pseudomonadati; phylum Pseudomonadota; class Betaproteobacteria; order Burkholderiales; family Comamonadaceae; genus Diaphorobacter; species Diaphorobacter sp. The sequence goes on from NZ_JBFWLZ010000007.1 coordinate 2,611, forward strand.
AGCCCTGAAGCGCGCGCGCAGGCCTCCGAACTTGCGCAAACCATGCTGAGCGAAATGCCATTGCACGAGTTGCGCCAAGCTCGGGGGCTGTCGCAGAAGATGCTGGCTGACGTACTTCATGTGCAGCAGCCCTCCATCGCCAAGATGGAGAAGCGCACAGACATGTATCTTTCAACGCTACGCAGCCACATCCAAGCGATGGGGGGCGAGCTGGAAGTCATTGCACGGTTTCCAGATGGGGCGGTGAAGATCAGCAACTTTGCGGAACTGGGCGTGCAAAGTTGAAAATCTGGCGTGCAGTGATTCATTTCGACCGTGCCGCCCTACCTGTCTTGCACATTTCATCCAGGTAAAAGGCAGCACCGAAAAACCCCCGTAAAGACCTTGCCGTCTGCTCCGACACAGGCGTCAATGCCCTCGTGGCTGGTAAGCCCCTGTATGTAAGCTGCAAGGACTGTCAAGGCAAAAGAGGCTTGTGGACCGCTGCTGGCCGCACTGCATGACACCGGCACGGATCTGCACAAAGCGAGCTTCATGGATCTGAAGTCCCTGCGGGAGTACGATGCGCGGCGCTTGTGAACACCACCACGTCATGAGTGGCTCAACGGGAAGCTGGCGATAAGCGCCCTAGCGGGCTTGCTCGTCGCGCGTGCTGGGCCTGCTCAAGCGCAAGGGGCTGGAAGCTCTTGCTTGAGGCACTTCACTACCGACCTCAAGTGAGGGAGGGTGGGATCGATTTTTTCCTCTGGCTGGTTCCTGCGGCAACCCAGTGACCACTACTCAGCCAACAGTTTCCGAACCGCCGTACGAACACTTGGTTCGACCTTGCCGTAGCGAAACAGAAGCTCAGCGATCTCGTCTTCCTCATCCGCAAAGAAGAACGCAACGGGCACATCCAGCACCTTGGCCAATTTGCGCACGGTGAGCAAGTCGGGGCGATGGATACCCAGTTCGTAACGGTTGATCCGCGTGCTCGCCACGAAAGCATCAATCCCTGCCTCGATCCCCAGCATCTTCTGGGACAGGCCCGCCGCCAACCTCGCCTGTTTCAGCCTCGCGCCCCATTGTCGATCCGCGTCGCTCATCTCGCGCCTTAAAAGGCTACGAGACTCGTAGTTTTGCGCTATTCTCGATACTACGAGTTACGTAGCTACGTGTCGGCATGGGGCTGCGCCGTAGTGCTCGGGCATCAAATAAATACAGAGGGAAAAGATGGCAACCAAGAAGGATGAGTACGATGGCGTTTTCCTGTTCCTCATCATTCCAGCAGTCCTGGCGACGCTGGTGTTTTCGCTGTACTACTTCTCGCGTCTAAAGAAGCAGTACCTGACGGGGCCGCATGCCCGTCGTATTTTTGACATCGGAGCGCAAGGCACATCTCTTTTTATCAGCGGTGTGCTGGGCTATGTGTACTACATGATTGTTGTAGTGCTGTACCACTACGTCCCATTGACGCTGGTGCTCACGTTGCCGCTGGGGCTTGTGCTTTTGATCTGGATGGGCAAAGCGCAGGCCTACGCTTTCCTGGGTGTGATCGTGGATTACGACAAGGGTGTCGTGTTCTTCCGGCCTAACGAGGAGAGCCTGGACATTGGAGACATGCTTCTGGTGGTTCCTCTGCTGCGCCAGTTCACGTCGCTGGACAGTGTGCCGCTGGACGCCATTGATCAAATCACACGTCAAGCAGGCAAACGCGTGTTCATTCATGGCGAGTTCGGTTCGCGCCATATCTCCTTCACCAACAAGCTCAAGCGTGACGAGTGCATCCATCTGCTAACGGCACGCAGCAAAGGCCGCCTCAAGGTGATGGCCGAGTTGGAGTAGCTGCACTCACCTGGCTCCTGCATCCTCCCGACAGGGCGAGGACCACCTCCTCGCACCGATCGACCACATGCGCCCTGGTACTCAGGGTCTCGTAATTCGCTGTTTTTTTGCCCATTCCAATGCTACGTATTACGCAGTTTTTGCGGAGCAATTTATGCCATTGCCACCAGTGCATCCAAGTATTCTTGTAACTACGAGATACGTAGTTTTTAAAAGAAAAGTCTCCGAAACGGCCTGAAGCGGCAAAGAAAGGTGGCAGCAATGGAGATGAAGTGGATGCGATGGAGGAGCCGGCCCTCATCCAGGTCTTGGCCTGAAGTCGATACGCAAGCTGCAAACGCTGCCTATGGGCTGAGTCATGGTGAAGTTCAGCTATGGTGAAACTGCACACCAACATCCCCTCGCTGAATGCTCAGCGCCACTTGAACGCGAACCAAGCTGGGCTTGCCACGACGATGCAGCGTCTGTCCTCAGGTCTGCGCGTCAACAGCGCCAAGGACGACGCGGCGGGTTTGGCGATTAGCGAACGCATGCTCACGCAGGTCAAAGGGATGAACGCAGCTAAACGCAACGCCAACGACGGCATCTCGCTGGCCCAGGTAGCAGAAGGCTCGATACAGCAGATGACCAACATCCTGCAACGTGGCCGCGAGTTGGCAGTGCAAGCGGCCAACGGCACCAACTCTCGGAGTGACAGGCAAGCCCTGTTCGCCGAATACTCGCAGCTGCTGCAAGAGTTTGAGCGTATGTCGCAAACGGCCAACTTCAACGGCCATAAGCTCTTGGACGGAAGCTTCACCGCGCAGACGTTCCAGGTGGGTGCCAACGCTGGGCAGACCATTGATGTGTCAGTGCCTGCGTTGAAAGCAAATACCTTGGGTTTTCACAGCGTATCTACGTCTTTGACGGGGAACACAGGAGACCTGGATTGGCCGCGCTTCCAAGATTTTGGCAAAAGCGGCTTCAACAATTGGATGACCTCCATCGCAACGGGTGCCACCGACAGGAAGTTGGAGATTCAGGGACAGGAGCTGCCAATTGACGGCGTGTGGAATGTCGGAGAGGTCGCAAGGCTTATCAACAGCCAAGAATTTGTGCCGGAAATCCAGGCAAACGCCGAAGCGAGCCTGTCCTTCTCTGCGCTGCCCAACTTCTCTGGTCAGATCACCTTGCGCTTGGTCGCAGGCGAGGATTACAGCAAGGCGCAGTCAGTGTCATTCGCCTGGGATGGGTCACCGAATGCTGCATTGGACGCAATGCAGGCCATCAATCGAGCAGCAGGCGTAACGGGCGTGCGGGCAGAAAACTTCTTCTTGGATCGAGGGCGGCCGTTTTTCAGGCTGGTCAACACTGAAGGCGAAAACCTTCACATCATGAATGACACCAACCCTGCCGCAGATATCGTTTTGGCGGATTTGGGGTGGGAGGAGACTGGCGAAACGGGATTTGTGGGTTGGACCTCTCCCTCTACATTTCCCAGCACGCTTGGCACTGGCGTCTTCGGTACTGATGATGCTTACGCTATCAGTGCCCTGGAACTTGTGTCCGATGGTGCCTTCACCTTCATGGGAGATGCCAAAGTTGAATACGATGTTGACGGTAACGAGACTCGCACGGGGCTGATACGCGGAAACCCGATCAAGCGAGTGGCACTGGATGATGTCTCTTTTGCTTCAACCAGAAAAGCAAACGAGGCACTGCAGGTTTTTGATGCTGCCATCAATCGCGTCAGCAGTGTAAGGGCGCAACTCGGTGCTGTGCAGTCGCGCTTTGAAGCCACGATTGCCAATTTGGACATCTCGTCAGAGAACACCGCTGCCGCGCACGCGCGCATCGTCGATGCCGACTTTGCCCAAGAGACGGCGCAACTGGCCCGCCAGCAAATCTTGCAAAACGCAGGCACTGCCATGGTGGCGCAAGCCAATGCGGTACCGGAGCAGGTGCTGACCCTGCTCAAGGGGATCTGAGCTAGCAGTTCAAGTCGTTGAACTGTTTACGTGCCTTGTACAGCTCCACGTCGGCCAAAGCTTTGTCACTGGGAGGGGCTGTGGCAGCACGCTTTTTGAGTTCTGGCAACTCGGTATCCAGCCGTGTGCATTCCGCCTTGTCTATGGGGCTGAGCTTGAATCGGTGCTTGTAGACCCGGTACTGTTCAGGGCTCATTCCCGTCAGTGGCTTCAAGGCATCGGCCATCAAGGCATTGTGTTCATCCCGCCGAACATCAGCACCCTTGCGGCTGGCACCGGTCATTTTGTCCATGTCTCCCAGTGGATTGCAGTGACTCCACACCTGCCGCAGTACGGCCTGTGCCGTTTACAGCAGACGGGGTCTCCGATCCGCGCAATCGGCCAGGATGTGACAGCTAGGTGCGGCCCGCCCCGGGTTTGAGCCGGACGACAAAACTAGCCGGAGCAATCTCGTAGCAATCACCGAGAAAACTAGTCATCCATTCTCGAACTATGAGCCACTGCTGCTCAGCGTCGAGGTCTCTGGCGACTGGCATTTGGCGGATGATGTCGGCGCCGTCTGCGTCGCGCAGGTCATTGGCCGCTGCGATGAGTAGACGTTGCACCGCCGGCATCCGCCTGAATGCGTCGGCGACGGCTTGGCGGAAAGCTGGCTCTGGCAGGCCAGCCGGGATATTGAGAGCATCAAGGTCGCTGAGCGCCGCGTCGAGGACCGATTCAGCCACTCGATCACGCGTCTGCGGCATATAGGCCTGGAACAGGCGCGCTGGCGCTGCGAGTCGTGGCAACCATACCACGGCCGGCGCTGTCGTCGCGGCGTCCGAGACAAGATTCAATTTGGGCACGTCCAACTCGGCGGCGAGGTTGCGAATCTGGTCTCTTTCCTCAATCGATGCGGGCCGTGCTTCGGTGAGTTGGTCAAGAAACTGGCGAATGGCTTCGCCAGTCACCGCCAGAGTGGTGAGCAATTCGAGGTTCGGCTTGTCCGACCAGCCGAGTGCTGCGCCGGTCAAGTTGGCCGAGCCCACTAGCGCGACATCGTCCGCGATATAGATCTTGGCGTGCAGACGATCAAGCAGGTCGAGCTGCGCTCCTCTCCGCGCAGCCACAACATCGAAAACCTCGAGATCGCTCACGCCGACCGCGATCTCCGCAGGAAGCCACCGGGTCACTACGCGGACTGGTACCTGCGAGGGGATTACCTTCAGAAGGCTGGTCAGCACCCCCGCCTTAATGAAGGGGGCGCAGATTAGGACGTTTTGGGTTGCAGCTGCGAAATGCTCAACCAGTCGATCGCCATCGCGACGCATCAGGCGTCCTCGCCGCCGCCGGGCTCAAGGAAATCCCGTGCCAGCTTGCCCCATGCCTCTCGCACGCGCTCGTAGCGCGAGAGATTCGGCGGATCCTCGCGTTCCATGCGCGCCCATGCTGCGAACATCACCCGCACGGCGCGGCTGGCCTTCAGGAGCCGATCCTGCAGCTCGGTGCTCGAAAGGCTGTCGAGGTCATCATCCGCGGAGACCGTGTCGAAGATCATCTCAAACGCAGGATGGCGCCGGTTGAACACGACTTCTGTCGCGTGGCCGCGCGAGACCACGGTGAAAAGTTCGCCCGAGCTGCCTAGCGTCTTGTCGATGAACAAAACCTTGAGGTCGCCGGAGACGATGCGTGCAACGATCTCGTCCGCAGCCTGCTCGCCAATCCCATCTTCCTTGAGATCCTCCGAAATGTCCTCGACATCCTCGGGCGTCGGGGGCTGCTCACCGTCAGGGATAGGGTGAGTTTTGTCTCGTTCCTTCCACTTCTCGTTTGTATCTTCGGTCGGATCGCCATCGCCGTGCCGCTTGCCGGCGCGACGTGAGCCTTTGCCTTGCACTTTGATCTTCTCGCGCAGCGCGCGAAGGTTCCTTTTGATCGCCTCGCTGAGGTGAAGGAGAACCCCTTTGGGATCGCCCTCCTCACAGAGCCGCATGATCACCTCAGGTAGCGTCTCTTCACCCTCCGCGAGTTCCCTCCAATCGAGGGCGGAAAGCTCATTGAAGACGGTCGCAGCCTGCTTGTTGTTGGTAACACCGAAAATCTCATCGAGGTCGGCAGGAAACTCGACCTCGCAGCCCCACCATCGATCGCGAGGGTCGTATTGGATCGTCCAGGAGCGATCGAGCATCAACTCCCGCCCGGCGCGCATGACGGACACGCCGATGTTTTCGGCTGCATCCTTCCCATACTTCGTGTCGCCCCGATTGGCGGTGCCAGCCAGTTCAAGCGTAGTCTGCTTGGCAACCGAATAGGATGTGCGAACCTCGAAGACTTTGCCGTTCACCTCAACGCTGATGGGTTCATCCAGTACATGCTCGAACATCGGCTCACTGTTGAAAGGCGCCGGCAACGTAGGCGCCGGAAGCAGATACATCGGATCATTGATAGTAACGTGGCTCTTCTCGAGCGCTCCGTCTTCTCCACCCACGAGATTGATGTTCAAGCTTTTGTCGTGGATGAAGCGTCGGTGAATCCGTCCAAGTAGCCAACCTGTGTTGCGTAAGGTTGCCTTCGCGCCTTTCCAGGTCATGCGGTCAGCGCCGAGCTTCGACCAGACGACGAGCGTTCCGCTGCTGCCAAGCCCCTCTGCCCGATTGCGCCATTCGGCGGGGACCGGGGAAGGTTGCGGAGCCGGCACCTCCCGCCGTTGGCGACGACGAATTTCGTCGACGTCGAGGAACGAATGCAACGCGTTGTCCGGGCCGTTTTGCCAGGTCCAGACGTCCACGCGCGCAGCCTGCGAGATGGATGCGTTGGGAAGGCCCATACCGAACCGGCCAATGCCGCTACGGTCGTTGAGGCGGGTACCGTTGCCGAACTGCAGTGCCTTGCGCAGCACCGGCCCGCTCATTCCGTCGCCGTCATCGAGGACAGCAATCCTGGAGAGCCGCTTGCGCTGGCGCTCCTTGATCTGCTGCACCTCTTCAATACAGATGATCTCGATCGACTTGGCGTTGGCCTGGACCGAGTTGTCTATCAGTTCGGCAAGCGCATATGCAGTGTTCTTGTAGCCGTTGTCGCGCATCGCTTGGATGGCGAGGTCGGGCGGGATAAAGGAAGCATCTTCCTGATCGATTTCGGTTTCAGTGTTCATCCCAGACATCTTCCCAGTTGAAGAAAGCTTCGGCGACGTCCCCGAATCCGGGATAGCTCGGATCGTGGACCGTCAAGATTTCGCAGGTGGCGTTCCCGCCGGCCTTAGTGCCGCGCGTTGCTCGGCCGACCATCTGACTGAACAGGACAAGCGACTTTGTCGGGCGGGCGATGATTGCCGCGCTCGTTTTCGGTGCGTCGAAGCCGGTTGTCAGTACGCCGAAGTTGCAGACCACGATCGGCTTCGGCACAGACGATTTGAACGTCTTGAGGATTGCCGATCGGCGTCCTGACGGTGTACCGCCGGTCACAACAAGGCTTTCGATTCCATAGGCGCTGAGGGCAGCCGCCAGATCCTCAGCATGCCCCACTGAGGCCGCAAACAGTATGATCCGTTGGTGCCCTCGGCCGATCAGCTGCCGAACTCCTTTGATGACCGCGAGGTTGCGCCCTGTGTCCGCCGCCAGTTTCTCGAGCATGTCGTCCGAATAGTCGTCGAGCCGGGCGAGCCGTTTCAGTGTTGCGGGCGAGGGCGACGATTCCGGCTGGTATTCAATCTTCGAAAATTCGGGCCGAGCCAAGTATCCTTCCGCGAGCAAATATTCGACGGGATTGTCATAGCCCTGGATCTCAAGCACCACCTTGGATCCGCCGAAGAATTCGGCCAGTTCCTCGTCCTTGGTGATGTCGTTCCAGGTACGCCCAGGCGTCGCCGTTAGCCCAAGCACCGCGTCCGCTTGGCCCGCGTCAGCGAGCCCTTCAATCACGGCGCGATAGGTCGGAGCGACGGCCTGATGCGCTTCGTCCATGACTACCAGCCGGGTTCTCGCACTCAACCGCAGGAAGCCAGTGCTGTCACGAGATCGCCAAGCATGCAGCTTTGCGAGACCGCCGACGAGAATTCCGTCTACCAAGTCTCCAGGTTCATCACTATAGTCACCCCAAAACCGATGCAGTGTGAGTGCGCGATTACCGAGCGCTCCCCAGGCGGTTTCGAACGTCTCGGCGGCCTGTTCGAGGAGTTCGCGACTGCCTGCTAGCCAAACTACTACGCAAGGCTCAGATTCATTGAGGATACGGGCGACATAGTGCATCGCCGTTCGTGTCTTACCGGCGCCCGTCGGCATGTGAATGAGCGTGCGCCCATAACCGGACCCGATTTTGCTGTAGGTTCTTCGCACCACCGACCTCTGGTGGGCGAACAGCCCGAATTGCCCTGCCGTCGACTGACGTGGTAGTGGCTGGATCGCAGTCGCCAACTCGTCTGGTTCCAGCCCGAAAAAGCCAGACACAATAGGCCAAGCCGTCGACGATGTCGGCTCGTCGAGCGCAGAGTCACCAGCCGAGCGACCTTTGTCGGCCAAACGAAACTTGAGTTCGTCTAGTTTTCCGGGGTCGAGGTTACGTAGGAGAGTCTTACGGAGGTCCGTCGACGAAAAGACGAAGCGCGGTCGGTCGCGGATTGTGCGTAACGCGGCTTGCGTCAGCGCGGTGCGCTCAGATTGGGCCGCGGCAGGAAGCAACGGCAAAACGCGCATTCCAACGAGAACCTGCAGATCCCTAATCGTGAGCCGAACTAAGACGGCCTCAAGCGCTTGCCCAGGGCTATTCCCAGCATAGCCCCGTTTAATGTCGAAGTTCACTATCGTGTCGCCCTGATTCTTTATTCTTCACGAAATTGATATATGAAGACGTTGACCCAGAAGAATACATTTTGCCGTATGACTGAGTGAAGTCGAACTCCACGCCGACTAGTGTGGCGCGATGGATTCAGCTCGACCCAGACTCTAGGCAAAATTTGTCCCAATGGGGCTCTGACGGGGGCACGAAAGCCATGGCGGCATGAGGCCGCAGCGGGAGGCGCTCAGGCCGGAATTTCAGGCGGAAGGACCTTTAGGTGCTTCAGGCCATCGGATAGGCTACTCTAATCTACTTGTGGCAAACGGCGCAGGAGCCATTCCCTTCATCATCACCGTAGACATCATCAATGTCTTCGGGACAGGATTTCACAGGTCGCAGAGGATTGATGGGGATGCTTCGGCGCATGCGAGCACGGCGAACCTCGTATTCAGCCTTGATCTCGGCTACGCGCGTAGGGACCTCCATATCGGAGAGTGATTCACCCTTTGACCAAGTGAAGGGGGAACCGTGCTCCAGGGCATCCTTTTCCAAGGCTTTGGCCGCCTCATAGGCTTCGGGGTGCTGCTCGCGCAGCCTGACCCACTCGATCTTCTGTTGGAAGAAGCAGAACGTGCAGCCGCTGCGCGAGCGCCACTCGTAGTATTTGGGATAGCCAACTCCGGAGTTCTCCAAGATGTCGATCACGCCAACTTTGTCGATACCCGCCTCACGGAATGGCAACTTCACGAAGAGGTTGTTAGCCTTGGCCGCGTAGCCCTCGCGATAGTCTTCGTCAGCACGAATGGCTACATAGGATGTGACCTTGTCGCCCGCAGCCAGCATCGGCCTCACCCAGTCTTCAAAGGGGGCAAGCTTTAACTTGCGTGTGCACCAACGCGTGTTTGGATTGGGCAAGAAGTGGTTGTATTGGCGTAGCCAGAAGCGGAAGTCACGGCCAGGGTTCAGGCGCAAAATGGGTTTGCCGAGTCGGCCTTCGAGCTTGCCGAGAAATTCGTAGACTTCGGGTAGCTCTTCGCCGGTGTCGGTGAAGAAGTAATCGATATCGAGCTCTGGATGATGCTCGCGCATGTACACGGCCAGCGCAGCGCTGTCTTTACCGCCGGAGATACCCAGAACATGCCGCTCAGCCATTGGTCGCCTCCTTATCTATGGACGCCAGCTTCATCCCGACCTTGGCCAGGATTGCCAGCAATACATCGGTTCCCAGGCCTTGCCCTTCCAGCATTAATGCAACCTCGTCGGCCTTAGCTTCTACCGCTTTGCGATGGCGATCGGAAATTGCAAACGAGCGCGAAATCATCTGGGTGTCTGATCCCGCACCGATGACCACGGCGATGGCTTCGCTGTGTGCTTTGCGACCTTGCACCGCGACGAAAGCTTCGGCCTCGCGGAACCGGCGAGCGAACTTCGCTAGCTCCAAGATTGCCGCGTCGATGTGCCTGTCTACCCAATCGCGGGGAGGTCGCTCCGCCGCCATGCTCAGGATACCTTCGAGTGAGGCCTGAGATCCGTCGAAGTTGGCCAGGCGAGTTGCAAAGCCATCCAATTGAAGATCACCTGAAATGCCGGAGACCGACTGCGCCCGATCCCGCAGCGCTTCCAGCTCGTCCCGGTTCGCATCGAGTGCATCGAGCATCTTGGCTTCGATTTCGGCGAGCATCTTGCCGTAGGCGCCGGCGAGCTCTTGCAGCGGCGCACGCAGAGCTTTCACGTACGACTTACCGTCGGCGGCGTTCAGTAGCGAAGCCAAGTCTACGAACAAGACCTTGTGCGGATCGCTGGCCTTCAAGAGCATGTCACGCATGTCCTTTGCCGTCTGACTCAAGCGAGTAGTCCGCCGGGCCCACTCGGGCAGATTGAAGACCATGGCGACCAAGCCGCGGGCTGCTTCAAGCGGATCGGCCGCTCCAGCGTCCTCGCCGATCTCGGCTAAGAGTTTCGAAATGCCTTCGAGGATCCGACTTTTGTCTTCGTCGATAGTCACCCATCGCAGTGAAAAACGATCGGGATCTTGCAGACATTCGTCGATGTCAAAGTCGGTGAGCTTAGGCACGAACATCCCATCCTTGTAGACGGCAATGTTGGCCTTGTGAGCTAGCAGAAAAGCCGTAAGGATCACCGGCTGAATGCCCTGCTTCATGCCAAAGGGAGGCGCGCTCCAAAGCGCGTATATTTCATGAGCGCCGATGCGCGCATTGGCGTCTGAAAAGAGGGCACGGGTGGCACCCCACAGCGGAGCGAAGCCTTCAGCAAACCCATCCCCGGGCGGCATACAGCGCCAGACGCCGGAACCATCTTGGCGATGCAGTTCCGTGCTTCGCAGCAGCGTCTCATAGAGTCCCCGCTCGGCGGGGAAACCCTCGAACCCCAAAGCCTCTTGGCCTTCGGCGTTGATCATTGCATGCAACAGGTCTCGGCGGGCCTTGACGCTGTTGCTCGACACGCTGTCACGGTTGATCAGCTCGCTCCACACCGGCGGCGACGCGCTGAAAAGCTCTTCTGCAAGGTCGGATGCCACAGGTGAGAGCTTTGAGCCAGGCTCGACGACTTGATCGGTTCCGTCGTGCCACTTGGCCAGCGACACGGCAGCTTGAAGTTGGTCTTCCAGATTGGCTCGGATCGCAGCCAAGCGTGCGTGGACCTCGCGACGGGCCACAGGATCACCCGAAAGCTCATGGCGATCTTTGACTTGCTCCAACGCCACCAGCTCTGCTGAGAGTTCAGCGATGCGGGCATGGTTTTCGGGAATGCCGATCATCACCGGCCAAGGCCGAAGTCTTGAGCATGCTTGTGCCCGCTTGCGTGCGTCCCTTGGCTTCATCCCTTTGCTCGGAAGCGCGAGGATGAATGTCCCGAATTCACCATTTTTGGGGCGGAAATCCGTGGCGGTCTTTTCTGCCTGCTCGATACTGCAAAGCGAGAGCCCCATCCAGCGCATTGAGCCTGTCTCATGATAATGCCGCTTGGCCACCACGGGGTGCAGCCCTACGAGCTGGGCCAGTCTTGCGTAGTCGATGCCAGGCGAGGTCGCCAGAGCTTGAGCGACGGCCCCCTCGATGTCGAAGTCGCTGCCCTCAAAGATCGACCAAGCACCCGTGTAGTTCTTGAAGAGAGCAACCTTGAGTGCAGAGAGTTGTTGCAGCGCGGTGTTCAACTCCTCGCGAGTGTTGTCGTAGAAGAGTGTCCCGATCACGGCTGCATCGGCCGCCAGACCCGAGCCGTTGCGAAACAAATCGATGACCGCGATGTTCTTGATCAGCGACACAAGTAGGGCATCGCCTGTCTTTGCCTCGGCCCGTTCTACTGCTTCCACGGCCTGGGACCAGCGGTGCCCATCGGGTGATGCAAGGATTGCGGGCTCGAGGTTCGAGCTCAGATAGTCCCAGTAATCACTCGGGCGATACCAACTCGCCTCGGACCTGAGGGTCGAATTCAGATAAGAACGGAAGCCATAAGGCTCCACCGAAGACAAGAATCCGAAGGTGCTGCGTTCGTTCTGCCCGAATTGCCTTTTGGAGATCGGGCCCAGCAGTGCGGCCATGGCCGGGTGCAACGGCCAGCAGGCTTCTAAGGAAGCGGCAAAATTTTTTCCCACTGCGGGTCGGCGTGAGCGGATCGCCTCTGCAATGACCTGGGACGCATCGCGCATCCATGGTGGACGCTCCTTTGCTTCGATCGCACGACCGATGAGTTCGACAACCTCGTCGCTTGCTGCCACAAAGGGAAAGTCGAGATAACGGCCTTGGACCTTAGTCCAATCGTCGCGGGTGTCGATGCCCAATCGAGCAGAATACTGTGCGAAAGATTGATGCAGTACACCGACCACCACCAAGCGACCTTCAGCACGAGTGGCAGCTTCAGCGAGCTCTTGGAAGAAGTAGACATCGTCCCCGGAGCCCAACGCGGCGGCCTCCAAGAATTTGCCCATCTCGTCGATGATGACCAATACGCCGTCGCGCGGACGACTCTTGGCCTCCTCGAGCAATTCAGCAATGAGGCTTTGCGCGTTGGGCTTGTTGCGGCCATCAACCGTTTTGCCTTGCGCGCGACGTAGCGCGGTATAAAGCCCAGAAACAACACTACCGCGCCGCCCAACCGTTGGGACGATCAGCCAACCCTTTTGTACGGGGAAAGCCTTCTCGAAGGCGGGCTTGGAGTCCAGTCGCAAAGCTTGGCGGGCGTTCGTGCGAAGACTTTTTTCAGGGTGAAGTGCGCTCGCTAAAGTGACAGCCAGCGAACTCTTACCCCCTCCGAAAGGCCCTGTCCATGTAAAGCACCGTTGGTTGGTGCCGGTGAGCTGCTTGCACATCCCATCGACCACGGCGTTCGCAGTTGCGTGGCAGATGTAGCCAGCAAAGGCATCCGCTCGGCCTATATCCGTGTCGACACGAATCGATCTTTGGTATTGATGCGAAATCCGGACGATGTCAGACAGAGCCTGTTGCTTTTTTTCAGTCATAGGCGTGCCTGATCATGTTTTTGATGTCGTCCTTGGTGAGAACCTTGCGGTGGACTTGACGGAGACCGGCAGAGTCCGTCCACTCCAATTTGCCTCCGGTAAAGTCGGAGAGGGAGATCAGCCGTTGGGCTATTGATTCTTCGTCGAGCTTAAAGACACGTCCCGGTGACCCTTCGGCATAAGCCACGGCTTCGAATGCCAATGAACTTTGGCCTTCAGCCTCTCGGCCCCAAAAGTCGACGAGGGCATAGGCGAAGACACCATCGTGCAGCGAGGCCTTGGGACCGCGACGGAAGGCGTATTGACCCTTGTGAACCTCTTGCAGCAGACCCAACTCACCCAAGAGCGGTTCGGCGAAGTCTTCCGGGGACCCACCGGCCGCACGTGGGGCATAGCTGCGAAGACACGTTTCCAAGTCGCGGGAGATCGTTGAGACGGACAACCTATGCTTGGGCGCGATCTTCCGTGCGTACTGAGCTAAAGGAGCCTCGAGTTCTTGGCGGGTAAAGGTGGGTGCAGTCACATGGTTGAACAGCCAATGCCACGTCGTAGAACGGAAACAATGTCCGGCTAGCTGCCAATGGGCTAGCCATGCGGTGGAAGGATTTTCAGCGTAAGGATCGAGGCCCCCGTCTTGCAGGATTTCGGCAGCGAGACCACCGATCTGAAAGTTGTTGCCTGCCTCATACATCACTCCACAGGCCAAGGCCCAATGGCGGATGGATGCAACCATGTTCTTGCCTACGCCAAATTCAGCAATGGCTGTGTCATTAGCGAAGACGGACTTAGGAATCAGACCGCCACTCACAGCCTGATCGAAGGCTTTCTTCAGCCACATTTGGCGCAGTGGAAACGTTTCGTGGCCCGAAAAATGAACCGGCGTTCCTCCGCTGTCTTTAGATACGGCGCTCATGCGATCATTTTAGCCAATCTGGTGGCTCCCACCAGTCTGCAGGAACATCTGTAAGACTAGAGCATTAAAACTGTTCAAATGTACAGTATTTGGTTTTGCGATGTTTGGCTGGGCAACGCGCGCGTTGCCCAGCTCGGAAATGTTGGACGGGCACAGCACCCGGGTCAGCGGCAGCTGCTAGAGTCGAGCAGCACGTATTCAGGGCGCGATTGAGCGTCCGCTTCTAGTAGCGGCAGTCATTCATCGGAGAGTGGGTGGCGGGCCCAATGGAGTCTTCTAGGTGTACCTTGGGGCAAAACGAAGGCAACACTCAACCCAGAACCATGCCGCCTTTCCAAAGGTTGTGCCGCCCCCGGGCTGTGTGGTTGCCCCATGGGAAAACCAGGGGGCAACACTCACGACCTACCCCATCAAATTGGAGATATCGCTGGTCGTCCCATCCGTGGGTGAGGGCAAGAGCACCCCAGCCTTTCGCAACCCCTCCAAAGCCGCCCCCAACGCGGAGACAGGGAATGACGCCACAGCGCCAGCGGCACCGCGCTGGGCTTTGCTTTTGCCCTTACTCGTAGCCTGGCCCTCGCCACCCCCCTTCTTCTCCCACTTGAGCTGCGCCGCAGCAATTGCCGCCTCAGCAAGCTTGCGCAACTCACGGTTCTTGCGCTTGACCGTCGAGGGAAAATGGCAGTGCTCAAGCAACTCCTTCGGCGGCTTCACCAACCGATCCAGCGACAGCAACTCGCTCAACCCAGGGATCGCAATGCGGCACTGGGTCTTCCAGGGAATATCAATGTCGATGCGCAGGCGCTCCAGGATGCGCTGCTTGATCGGCGACTTCTTCCACTCGCCTGACTGAAACTGCGGGAGTTGATTGATCGGCTTTCCCTTCAGGTACCAGGCGAGCACCAGTTGGTCGCGTTCCGGCAGACCATCCACATGGCGCTGCTGCGGCTTATTGACCCGATAGTCGGCATCCACCTTCAGCAACGTGCGCAGCCAATCAAACTGCTCACGGTACACCGCTTTACCCTTAGCGCCGCGCCAAGCGCTTGGCTTGCTCAGCCCGTTCTCGGCAAGGTATTTAGCGCTGAGCGTGATCTCCACCCGAAGCACGCGCTTGCCAATTTCGTAGATCGCATTCTCCACCTCGGGCGACACAAAGCTGGCGAACTTGTTCGGCTGGTTGCGATCCTTCACATAGAAACGAACCGAACGACCGTCGACCTTGTTGATGTACCAGGACTGGGTATCTCCGGATGCCGCAACCCCCACCTTCTTCGAGATTTTCTCGCTCTGATTACGGGGTGACTTGAGCACCACTCCCGCATAGCGCTTGAGATTCAAGAGCAGGCGGAAAGCCTGCTTGGCCGATTCGTATTCCAGGCAGAACGTCAGAGTGATTTCCTGAAACTCGCAGTGCTTCAAGCTGATCGTCTTCACATAATCTGGGTGGACATCTTCTGACTCCGCAAGATTGATCTGCGCCATGTATTTATGGGCGAGCGCAGCCTGATAGACCGTATTGCTCATCAACACGTTGTTGCTGAGCAAGGTCGCAGGGTAATTCACTGACAACTCGTAGGCGTAGATTTTACAAATCCTATTCATTTTTGCCTTGATCTTATTCTTCGCCGGTGTCAAGCCATAAATATGATCGCTCATAGTGGTGAGGTTGAAGACCTCCTTGTTATTGAAAATGATTCCATACTTTGCTGGAAGGTTAACAGTCCCATGCTTTTTGCTGGGTTCTGGCATATAGAAGATGGATGTTTGCGAATCAGACATAAAAGCTTTCAATGGTAGATTTGGCACTTGCAGAGATGCCCTCATGGGCGATGCTGCGTATCGCGCAAGTACCTAGAGGTTGGTGATTGATAACTGGCTTGGTGGTTGGTTGTGTGAGCTGGTCATAAGCTATCAATTACTAGTAACTAGCACATTCGCTTTTGGCGCCTCCCCCACCAAGACCCTCAAAAACACTGAAAAATAGGGCTTTTGGCAGCATCAATCCAGGTTTCCTAGTTTTTGTTGCGCTTGATAAATCCTCGATTTATGCCGACGCTGAGGGCATTCACAGCGATCCTGCTTTAAGAACTTCGCGCAAATCGCGAACGCGCCAAACGCAAATCCGGCTACCGAGCTTTTTGGGCGCCGGAAGGGCTCCCGATTCACACCACCGCCAAACGGTTGACCGGGATACCCCCAACAGCATCAGCACGACGGGTAAGCGCACGAAAGCCTCGCCGGGAAGACAGTCGAAGTTGCGCAAGGGATCGGGAACGGTGGGGCGCGCGTCCTTGCGCTTGCGCGCCACCTTGTCGTTGTTGAGCGTGACGGCTTGCAGCTTTGCATTCATGGATCTACTCCAGGTATGTGCTACGGACAACAGCGCGACGTGCGCAGTGCCCAGCCATCGGTGTTCACAGTAAAAAAATGCGATGTCGATCAGCAGCCAAAAAAAATTCGCTGAAGTCTCATGAAATGCCTTATTTCCTGCGTGTTCTAGGAACATGTATGGAGGAATATGGAGGTGAAAAATTGGTGTTCTTATGGAGGAATATGGAGGTTTGCACGTGGAGGAATATGGAGGTAAGATCCAGCCCTCATGGGTGAGAGCATTCGACCTGGAAGTTCAGTCAGGGGGCAGTAGCTTCAGCGGTGCGGGTGTCGCAACGATCGCTGGGATGGAGGATGAAAGATGCGTGATGAGGAAGCTAAGCGCGCGCCAGTCAATCTCGACTGGGGTGCTTCCACCTGGTCCTTGACCGAGGTCTTCGATGCTTTTTTGCGACCGGATTTGAAGGGGGAGGGACGCCTTCGTAATATCGTCAATGCACTTAATGAAGATGATTTACCAGAAGAAGTACCTTCCTCGGTTGTCGATGCACATAAGAAGCTACGTGTTTTGATCAAAGACGCAGAGATAAAGGTGCTTAAGGACACGCAACTGCACCCGGCAGTGTGGCTACGTCTTCTTCACTTCATTGGCGAAAGTACAGGGCTGTATTTCGAAACTATGGAAGAAAGTTATTGTGAGTGGCGTAAATCGAATGGCAGTGGGCTGCCTATCGTTAGGCGCCAAAATCCCGAAACCCATAAGGCTCGCTCTTTTACCATCGATGTTTTCTTGTTGCTGAATATTGATGGGCTGCAACTCGAAAAACCTTACAAGTGGGGGAGGGATACTATGGCTGCCCTTGAACTGAAGAGGAGTGAGAAAACTATTAAGTCTAAGCAACCCAAAAGGGGGAAAAAAACATCTTTGGAAAGTAGAATAGAGAAAATAGGGAAAAATGTTTGTCGCAACGTAGAGGATATGCTTGATAAATTGCATCAAAATATATCCAATCTGTTGCCAATACGTACTAGTGGGCGGAATAATATCGCACAAGGTGAAACACGTCGTTATCAGTATCAAGGCGCGGCGTTAACTCTCGCCCAAGAGTTAAAAAACCAAAGGAATTCTCCTTTGTCGCAACGCTCCGACGAGGTGGTTGCCAAGGCGGTACGGGTTTACGTAAAGTGCTCCTAATGAAAAACGGTCAATGCAGTTCGATTGCTGCACAACTTTGTTTTGTCGTTACTAGCTTGGCTTCCGGGATATCAATAGGCCATTTATCGCACTGAATTCAATGTGCAATAGTGATTGCACTGAGTGACTGCATTTTGTCGCGGCAGTGCGGTATAATGAAATTGCAATATTGTTTGTGGCAGTTTGTTTTGCTGAACCACGATTCAATATCGGCTTCTCCCCTTCGCCTGTGTTCCCAGGTCGTTTACTCCCCCCGGTTTTATTCCCTCGCGCCGTGACGCCACGGTAGCTTGCGCGCGGCTGTCGCAATAACAGCACGCGTGGCGCCGCCGATGGCCGTGCCATCGCTGTGGTGATCGGTTGTGTGGTGGCAGATCGCGCCAGGGTGTGCTGGCAGTGGTGCAGAGCGCATAGCTGCGCTTCGTTCTTTTCCCTTCTCCCTTTCTTTCTATCAGGAGCTTTCCCATGACCTCTTCGCCTGGTCAGGCCGCCGCATGCGCGCGTTACGAACAACAACGCACACCCTTGTTCACCTTGGGTACTGTGCTGATCACCCCCGGTGCACTCGACATGCTCGAAGCACTGCAGTTGGCACCGCTGCCGTTCGTGCTGCGTCACGTGGCCGGGGATTGGGGTGACCTGTGCCAGGAAGACAAGCAAGCGAATGCAGCGGCGCTCACTTACGGCAGTCGTTTGCTGTCGGCCTACGACATTCCCCCGAACCACCGGCTGTGGATCATCACTGAGGCCGACCGGCGCTCGACCACCTTGCTGCTGCCGGAGGAATACTGAGCAATGCTGCGTTCCTACCATTGTCACCCCCGAATCGGTGCTGGCATGCATGGCCCCATGGTGGGCAACCAGCGGCTGCATGTGCGCCAGGGGGACGTGGATGCCACTTGCGGCTACCACTGTGTTTTGATGGCATTGATGGTGTTGGGCCAAGTGCGGCGCAATGCGCTGATTTGGGACACGCGCGACGCGCGCCTGCAAGCGTTGCGCAAAGTGGCGCAGCGGTACTACTTCGATGGCTGCGAGGTTGAAGAGCTGCAGCAACAACTGGCCCCCTATGCCGAGGGGGTGCACTGCAAGGAATTGCGCTCGCGGGTGGCGGAACGCACCTTGGATGCGCTGGCCGATGAAAAGCTGTGCTTGGTGTGCTTTTCTACGGAGCGCTACATGCATTGGGTGCTGGCTGTGGGCTTGCGCTTCGAGGCGGAGGAACCAGCTGACCTGCTGGTGCTGGACCCGGCCATGGCCCCGATACCGCTGGTGCCCTGGAATGCCATGCTGACCGGCTGGGCGAGCAAGCAGCCACGGCGCGTGGTGGCCACGCTCAGTGAGCGCGTGAGCATCGACGCGGTGCTGGTGCTGTCGCCTGTGGTGCAGGCACAAGAGGACGAGTAGGCCGTTCGGCAGTTTTGTCGCTCAGCTTCGCTCGTTTTCTTTTTTCCCCTTTTCTTCTTCCCGAACTTCCGCTTTTCGTAGCACTGGGCTGTGAGCCAAGTGCAGCCGCCGCATGGGCGAACGGCTGGGCGGGAGTTCGTTGGTACGTTGTTTTGCTTGTTTGGAGGTGCTTTGTGATGACCGACGATTCCTTGACGCCCCCTCCGCTGGAGCGGCTGCTCACTGCTCTGTTGGAGTTGCCACCCCTGTTGCCCCTGCCTGGTTTGGCATCCCCACACGAAGCCGGTGATGGTGCGGCGCAGCTGGTGCTGGAGGTGATGGACACGGCGCTGCACACCCCGCCTGCGCAGCCCCAGCGCATGGCTGCAGTGCGGTATTTCTGCAAACACGCCCGCCACCGCCTGGGCTTGGCGTCCTGGCGGGATCTTCAGGGCTTGCTGGAGCAGTACCCGCAAAGCGACGAAGGCGATGCCGAAGTGGCGCGCTTGCTATGGGGTGTGGAAGCCCGTGAACATGTACGGGCGCTGCGCTTGCTGGTGTGGTTCATGGCGGCGTATGACGTGACCGAGCTGGGGCAGTGGCATGCATGGATGGGCACGGCGGGGTTTGAAGAAGCCTTGCGCGAATCGCTCGATACGCTGGGCGCTGTGGCAGTGGTGCTGTTGTGGCAAGCCAAGTCAGGACGCACGGACCACGCCTGGGTGTTGCGGTTTGCCCGCAGGGCGCTGGGGCATTCGGTCAGCGAAGGGCCTGCCATGCTGGCGTTTCGGGATGCGGCGGAAGCGATGGGTGTGCCGCAAAGGGTGCTGGCCCGGCAGGTAGCCCATTGGGAGCGTGCGGCGATGGGCATTGACGATGCGCCGAGCCTGCGGGTGCTGTGGTGGCAATGTGTGGCCGAGGCGTTGCAGGTGCATGTGGCCCAAGAAACAAGCACTGTAGCCAGCTGCGACGAATGGCGCGTCGAGTTATCACCGGCTGCAGCATTGCGTTACGGCGACGCTGGCGTGGTGCTGGAGCCGCAGGCGAGGGAACTGCAAGCCAACGCGCCCGTGGTCACAGCGCTGCGACTGCGCCAAAGGAGCTGGGCGCAAGGCTTAGGCCTGTGGCTGGAGATTCAGGGGGAGGGGCGGCTGTCGGCGGTGCATCAAGCGGCCATTGCCGAGCGGTTTGAGGCGGCCGGCCACCAGGCGCCGCAGCTGCGATATGTAAGCGCAGATAGTGCTCACCAAGCCACTTGGCTGGCGACATGGCACTGGGAAGAGACGGTATGGGTGCCTGGAGATATGCCAGTGGCCGACGTGAAGCGCTGGGCGCTGGAGACGGCACTCAAAGCGACCGAACACTGGCTGCTGATGTGCGGCATGGTGGCGCTGGCGGGAAAGCCGCTTGGTACGCCGGCCATAGGCAGCAGTTTGGTGGGCATTGATGTAAAAAGGGAAGCCACCAATGAAAAAAAGTTCTAGGGCCAGGGGCGCTAGAACTTCTTCAGACTGGTGAGAGTGCCACTTTCTAAGTCAAAACTGGCTGAAAGCAACCGTATAACCAGCCGTATAACGGTTTGATGATTTTGCTAAAAGTCTTTGAAAATCAACGACTTAGAGCGGTATCTGGCGGAGAGGGCGGGATTCGAACCCGCGGTGGGGATTAGCCCACACACGCTTTCCAGGCGTGCGACTTAAACCGCTCATCCACCTCTCCGAAGTCGCATATTGTATGCACTATTGCGTAGCAAATTTTCGATTGAGGCGATGGCGGTCAAAAAATCATGCAGCAGGCCCTGGTCTGCGTGCAGGTCATGTGCGCTGAGTTGTCTGGATCATCTTCATTGCGGATGCCACGAGTGCGGATACCTCGGTCATGTTGCTGGGCACGATGAGGGTGGTGGTGGCGTCTGTGGCCACCTTGCCGTAGGCCTCAACGGCTTTTTCGGCCACTTTGAGCTGTACGGCCTGTTCGCCGCCGGGCTGGCGGATGGCGGCCGCAATGCGCTCGATGGCCTGGGCAGTGGCTTCGGCCACGGCGGTGATGGCTGCGGCCTCGCCCTGGGCGTTGTTGATCTGGGCCTGTTTCTCGCCCTCGGATCGCGCGATGAAGGCCTCGCGCTCGCCAGTGGCAATATTGATCTGCTCTTGGCGGCGGCCCTCTGAGGCCGCGATCAGCGCGCGTTTTTCGCGCTCGGCGGTGATTTGCGCCTGCATCGCGCGCAGGATTTCGGCTGGTGGGGTCAGGTCTTTGATCTCGTAGCGCAGCACTTTCACACCCCAGTTCAGTGCGGCCTCGTCGATGGCCTGCACCACCTGGGCGTTGATGATGTCGCGTTCTTCAAATGTCTTGTCCAGTTCCAGGCGGCCGATCACGCTGCGCAGCGTGGTCTGAGCCAGCTGCGAGATGGCCATGATGTAGTTGGACGAGCCATAGCTGGCGCGCATCGGGTCCGTCACCTGAAAGTACAGGATGCCGTCCACCTGCAGCTGCGTGTTGTCGCGGGTGATGCAGACCTGGCTGGGCACGTCCAGCGGGATTTCCTTCAGGCTGTGCTTGTATGCCACGCGGTCGATGAACGGAATGATGAACTTGGGGCCAGGCGACAGCGTGCCGGCGTATTTGCCCAGCCGCTCTTTCACCCAGGCGTTCTGCTGGGGCACGATCTTGACGGCTCGCACGATGAAGATGACGGCGATGATGAAAAGGACGATGGCGATTTCCATGGGGCGTTGTCTTTCTGTGCCGCGTGCGGCAGGGGTTGAAAAGAAGCAGTCTGATGGTATGCGGCCCGCGTTACAGCGGGTCGACCAGCAGGCGGTTGCCGATCAGCTCGGCCACGCGGTGCGCGCCGGTGGACGGGGTGATGCCCGGACGGTGGATGGCCGTCCACTGGGCGCCGCGGTATTTGACGATGGCGGTGCCGTCGGCCTGCCAGGCGTCGATGTAGATGGTTTCGCCCACATCCAGGTTGACGCTGCGGTCCGCGCGTGCCGACGGCTCGCCCGGGCGGCTGCGACGGCGCAGGTAGGCGGCGAACACTGTGCCGGCGCCTACCAGGGCGCTCACCAGGATTTGCCCGGTGATGCCCAGGCCGGCATGGGCCGCCAGGGCGCCAGCGGCCAGGCCGATGGCCAGCATCAGCAGGTAAAAGGTTCCAGTCAGCAGCTCGGCGACTACGGCGGCGCCCGCCATCAGCCACCACAGGGTAGGTGCATCCAGGTTCACGGTAAGACTCCTTTTGGGATCAGGTTGGGTTGCGCGTCGCCCGGGTGATTCTGGTCGACGCACAGTGGGGTTTCATGGAGGGTACGCGCTTATTCCTTACACTTCGCGCCTCTTTGGTTTTTGAGGCCCGGTCACCGGAGGCAGCGCATGAAATTTCGCTTTCCCATCGTCATCATCGACGAGGACTATCGTTCAGAGAACACCTCGGGCCTGGGTATCCGGGCGCTGGCGCAGGCCATCGAGGCCGAGGGCTTCGAGGTGCTGGGCGTGACCAGCTATGGCGATCTGTCGCAGTTCGCACAGCAGCAAAGCCGCGCCAGTGCGTTCATCCTGTCGATCGACGACGAGGAGTTCACGCTGGGCACGGGCCAGGATCCCATTGTGCAAAGCCTGCGCAGCTTCATCGAGGAGGTGCGCCGCAAGAACGCCGACGTGCCGATCTACGTGCATGGCGAGACCAAAACCAGCCGCCACCTGCCCAACGACATCCTGCGCGAGCTGCACGGCTTCATCCACATGTTCGAGGACACGCCCGAGTTCGTCGCCAAGCACATCATCCGCGAGGCCAAAAGCTATCTGGAGGGCGTGCAGCCGCCGTTCTTCAAGGCGCTGCTGGACTACGCCGAAGACGGCTCGTACAGCTGGCACTGCCCCGGCCACTCGGGCGGCGTGGCGTTTTTGAAGAGCCCCGTGGGCCAGATGTACCACCAGTTCTATGGCGAGAACATGCTGCGCGCCGACGTGTGCAATGCCGTGGAAGAGCTGGGCCAGCTGCTGGACCACAACGGCGCGATTGGCGAATCCGAGCGCAATGCGGCGCGCATCTTCAATGCCGACCATTGCTTCTTTGTCACCAATGGCACTTCCACCAGCAACAAGATCGTCTGGCACCACACCGTGGCGCCGGACGACGTGGTGGTGGTGGATCGCAACTGCCACAAGTCGGTGCTGCACAGCATCATCATGACGGGCGCGGTGCCGGTGTTTCTGAAGCCCACGCGTAACCACTTCGGCATCATCGGCCCGATTCCGCAAAGCGAGTTCGAGCCCGAAACCATCCAGGAAAAAATCCGCGCCAACCCGCTGCTCAAGGGCGTGGATGCCAAGGCCGTCAAGCCGCGCGTGCTGACCCTGACGCAGTCCACCTACGACGGCGTGCTCTACAACACCGAAACCATCAAGAGCATGCTGGACGGCTACGTGGACAACCTGCACTTTGACGAGGCCTGGCTGCCGCACGCGGCCTTCCACCCGTTCTACGGCAGCTTCCACGCGATGGGCAAAAAGCGCGCCCGGCCCCAGCACTCGGTGGTGTATTCCACGCAGTCCATCCACAAGCTGCTGGCCGGCATCAGCCAGGCATCGCATGTGCTGGTGCAGGACTCGCAAAGCACCAAGCTGGACCGCCACCTGTTCAACGAGGCGTACCTGATGCACACCTCAACCAGCCCGCAGTACAGCATCATTGCCAGCTGCGACGTGGCCGCCGCCATGATGGAGCCGCCCGGCGGCACCGCGCTGGTCGAAGAAAGCATCGTCGAGGCGCTGGACTTTCGCCGCGCCATGCGCCAGGTGGAAGAGGAATTCGGCGAAAAGGACTGGTGGTTCAAGGTCTGGGGCCCCGACGAGCTGGTCGAAGACGGCCTGGGCACGGCCGAGCATTGGGTCTTTCGCAGCAAGGGCAAGAAAAAGGGCGCGGCCAACGCCAGCAAGTGGCACGGCTTTGGCGACCTGGCCGACGGCTTCAACATGCTGGACCCGATCAAGTCCACCATCGTCACGCCCGGCCTGAACCTGGACGGCAAGTTCGACAAGACCGGCATCCCCGCCAGCATCGTCACCAAATACCTGGCCGAGCATGGCGTGGTGGTCGAAAAAACCGGCCTGTACAGCTTCTTCATCATGTTCACCATCGGCATCACCAAGGGCCGCTGGAACACGCTGCTGACGGCGCTGCAGCAGTTCAAGGACGACTACGAGAAGAACCAGCCCATGTGGCGCATCCTTCCCGAGTTCTGCCAGCAGCACAAACGCTACGAACGCATGGGCTTGCGTGACCTGTGCCAGCATGTGCACGAGCTGTATGCCAAGTACGACATTGCGCGCCTGACAACCGAGATGTATCTGTCGGACCTCACGCCCGCCATGAAGCCCAGCGACGCCTACGCCCACATCGCGCAGCGCAAGACCGAGCGCGTGGCCATCGACGACCTGGAAGGCCGCATCACCACCAGCCTGATCACGCCGTACCCGCCGGGCATTCCGCTGTTGATCCCGGGCGAGGTGTTCAACAAGAAGATCGTGGACTACCTCAAGTTCGCGCGTGAGTTTGCCAAGCTGTGCCCGGGCTTTGAGACCGACATCCACGGCCTGGTGGAGATCGAGGACGATCACGGCAACGTGCGCTATTACGCCGACTGTGTGGCCCAGGAGGGCGCGTCGCCCAAGCGCACGGCCCGCGCGTCGGGCAAGAGCAAGCTGGTGCAGGTGGGCAGCGACGGGCCGTTTGGCCGCACGATCTGACGTGACTTGATCCGCGCGGCCACGGTTGCGCCAATGGGTTGAGGCCGGGGCGGGTGACCGCCGCCGGCCTTATCTTTTTGATAGCTGCTAGCGCTTGATGTACAAGGGCTAGGGCCGGTTTTGGCTTATTTTTTAGCAGCCGATTCAGTGGATTCAACCGAGGGCGGTGCATCGGCACGCACGCGCCAAAAGCGCGCGAAGCGCGGCAGGCCGCTGGCGTGGGTGCCGTTGAAGCGGTAAGTCACCACCGTGCCCACTGGCGGCGGCGTGCGGCGCAGCGCATCGGGCAGGCCGCTGCCCAGGCGAAAGCGCTTCCCATCCGGCAGGGCCACCAGCAACGCGCCCGTCTGGCCTGCGTACTTGCCCCGGCCCGGCACATGGCCGACCACGCGGGCCTCGGCGTCCTCAAAAGACTTGAGCTTGAGCAGATCATCGCTGCGCCCGCCGCGGTAGGGCGCATCGTCGCGGCGCAGCATCAGGCCCTCGGCACCTGCCCGCTCGTGCTGCTGCAGCTGCGCCATCAGCTGCGCATGGCTGTCCACACGCCACTGCGCCGCGGCCTGCACCCAGGGCTGGCCCAGCGCAGCCACGGTGCGCTGCAGCTCAGGCAGTCGCGCGCCAAAACCGCCGGGCGCGCCGGGCAGGTCAAACACCATGTAGCGCAATGCGCGCCACTGCGCGTCGTCTGGCGTGGCCTGGCCAATGGCCGACTGCACGTCGGCAAACTGGCCGCGCCCGGCCCACAGCTCGCCATCCAGCGGCTGGTCGGGCCAGCCCGCGGTAAACCAGGCCGGCGCGCGAATCGGCAGGCCCTGGCGGCTGAGCAGCTGCTGGCCGGTCCATAGCGCACGCACGCCGTCGTATTTTTCGCTGACCCAGTAAGCGGTCACGTCGATACCGCTGTGATAGTGCTGCGCCAGCGTGGGCGCA
Source organism: Diaphorobacter sp. (assembly GCF_050251835.1). Taxonomy (NCBI): domain Bacteria; kingdom Pseudomonadati; phylum Pseudomonadota; class Betaproteobacteria; order Burkholderiales; family Comamonadaceae; genus Diaphorobacter; species Diaphorobacter sp. The sequence continues at coordinate 28,146 of NZ_JBFWLZ010000007.1, forward strand.
GGCGGTGCCGCACGGGCGGCCATGCAGCCAAAAGCTATTAAAAACAATAGCTGCCAGCGCAGGTATATCAATCGCTGGAGCCCAAAAACACTTGAAAAGATGCGGCGCGATGCGGTGGGGCTTGTGGAACGTGGTTGCATGGCTTTAAGGCTGTGGCTGTGGCGGTACTGCGTCAGGCATTGGGCGCGGCAAAAAACAAAAAACCCCGCCTGCGTCGCCGCGTGCGGGGTTGTCTTATCAAGGGGGGGCCACCAACGCCATCAAACCATGACAGCGTGGTCGCCAGGGCTCAGACCTGATCGGCAGAGATGCCCGCTGTCTGGCTGAAGCCGCCGTCCACGTAGGTGATCTCGGCCGTCACGCCGCTGGCCAGGTCGCTCAGCAAGAAGGCGGCCACGTTGCCCACGTCTTCAATCGTCACGTTGCGGCGCAGCGGGGCAGCGTCGGCCACGCGGCCCAGCAGCTTGCCGAAGTCTTTGATGCCGCTGGCGGCCAGGGTTTTGATGGGGCCAGCGCTGATGCCGTTGGCGCGCATGCTGCGGCCGTCCGCGGTGCGGCCCACGGCTTCGGCCAGGTAGCGAACGGAAGCCTCCAGGCTGGCCTTGGCCAGGCCCATGGTGTTGTAGTTAGGAATGCTGCGCAGCGCGCCCAGGTAGCTCAGGGTAAGCAGCGACGACTTGTCGTTCAAGTAGGGCAGGGCGGCCTTGGCCATCGCGGGGAAGCTGTAGGCGCTGATGTCATGCGCAATCTTGAAGGACTCGCGGCTCAGGCCTTCCAAGAAGTTGCCGGCAATGGCCTCGCGCGGTGCAAAGCCGATGCTGTGCACAAAGCCGTCAAACGTGCCCCAGGCAGCGCCAATGTCGGCAAACAGCTTGTCGATTTGCGCGTCGTCGCCCACGTCGCAGTCAAAGACCAGGGTGGAGTTGAACTCGGCGGCAAACTCGGTAATGCGGTCCTTGAAGCGCTCGCCCACGTAGCTGAAGGCCAGCTCGGCGCCTTGTTGGTGGCAGGCCCGGGCGATGCCGTAGGCGATGGAGCGGTTGGACAGCACGCCCGTGATGAGCAGCTTTTTGCCGGCGAGAAAACCCATTGTTGTTCTCCTGAAAACGCGATGTGCGCAAAGTGAAAGGGGGGATGTGCAAGCGTGGCGCGGGGTGGGGCTTGCGGCCCGCTTGCGTGGTGCAGAATTGTCGCATGCAGTTTTGGCGTATCTGTTTACTGATGGGCGGGCTGGCCGGCGGCTGCCTGGCGGGCACCAACGCGTGGGCGGCGCATGCGTATGCAATGTGGGGCAAGCCCGCGCTGGCGGCAGACTTTGCGCATCTGCCCTACGTGAACCCCGATGCGCCCAAGGGTGGCGAGCTGCGGCTGGTCAGCAACCAGCGCGCATCTACATTCGACAAATACAACCCCTTCACCATCCGCGGCAGTGCGCCGGCCTACCTGAGCGCGCTGATGTTCGACACGCTGCTCACCGGCTCGCTGGCCGAGACCGCCACCGGCTACGGCCTGCTGGCCGAGGACGTGACTGTGGCGCCTGATGGCCTGTCGGCCACCTTCCGCCTGCGGCCTGAGGCGCGCTTTCATAACGGCAAGCCCGTGCTGGCACACGACGTCAAGCACAGCTTTGACACCCTGGTGGGCCCCCACACCTCGCCCGCGTACAAGACCATGCTGATCGAGGTGGCGGGCGTGGATGTGCTGGACGACCGCACGGTGCGCTACCGCTTTCACAAGCCCAACCGCGAGCTGCCGCTGACCGTGGGCGGACTGCCCGTGTTCAGCCGCGACTGGGGCGTGGGCCAGGATGGCCAACCCAAGCCCTTCGACCAGGTGGTGATGGACGTTCCCATCGGCAGCGGGCCGTACAAGATCGGGCCGGTCAACTTCGGTAAAGACATTACTTATGTGCGCGACCCGCAGTACTGGGCGCGCGACTTGCCCGTGCGCCGCGGCACGGCCAACTTTGACCGCGTGCTGGTCAAGATCTACAAAGACAACACCGCCCGGCTGGAGGCGCTGAAGGCCGGCGAGTTTGACCTGATGCGCTTTTTCAGCGCGGGCGACTGGGCGCGGCGCGTGAACGGCAAAAAGTTTGACACGGGCGAGCTGGTCAAGGGCGAGTTTGCGCACAAGCTGCCGTCGGGCTTTCAGAGCTATGTGCTCAACACCCGCCGCCCGCTGCTGCAGGACGCCCGCGTGCGCGAGGCGCTGGGCCTGGCGTTTGACTTCGAGTGGATGAGCCGTCAGCTGTTCTACGGCGCCTACCAGCGCGTGCGCGGCATTTTTGGCAACACCCTGTGCGAGACGCACGGCCTGCCGTCGCCCGAAGAAGTCGCGCTGCTGGAGCCCTGGCGCAAAGACCTGCCGGCCGCCGTCTTCGGCCCCATGTACCAGCCGCCCACCACCGACGGCGCCACCACGCTGCGCGACAACCTGCGCCGCGCGCAGGCCCTGCTGCGCCAGGCAGGCTGGCAGGTGCAGGACGGCGTGCTGCGCAATGCCAGCGGCCAGACCTTCGAGCTGGAATACATGGACAGCAGTGAGGGCGGCGCGCGCACGCTATCAATGTGGCAGCGCAACCTGCAAAAGCTGGGTATCACGCTCAAGTTCAGGGCTGTGGACTTTGCGCTGTACCAGCAGCGGCTGCAGAAGTTCGACTTCGACATCACCACCATCGCCTACCAGGGCACCAACAACCCCGGCCAGGAGTTTGCCGACCTGTTCGGCAGCGCTGCGGCGGATCAGGAAGACTCGGGCAACTTTCCTGGCGTGAAGAGCCCGGCCGTGGACGCCATGATCCGCGCCATGGTGTCGGCCAAGACGCAAGAGCAGATGCTGCCCGCCTGCCATGCGCTGGAGCGCATCATCGCGCACAGTCACTACCTGATTCCGCAATGGTCCGCAGGCACCCACCGCATGGCCTACAACGCCTGGCGGCTGGCGCGGCCGGCGGTGGTGCCGCCGTATTCACCGGGCGAGATGTGGGCGGTGGACACTTGGTGGGCGAAAAAACAATTGTTAGAGGGCGAAACGCAATGATGAACGTTAATTTGGGCTTTGGCAGGCCTTGGGCTCTTCGTGTACCTACTGTCTATCGATACATGAAGACTGAGCATATCGAAGAATTCTTTGAAACAGGTCTACTTGTGTTGGGTAGTTATGGGAAGTACAAAAAACGTGAGGACATTCGAAAGGATGAGCGAGAGGGTTTTTGTAATTTTCATTTGGAAAACGAAGGGTTTGCATATTCTGGTGTGCAAAGTGTGGGTGCGGCAAGCTTCATGCTCTGTGGCAGTGTGAATGAGTCAGATGATTTAATGAGTCGGTTTGGTGTTGATAATTATCTGGTGGTCACTGACGTACTAGGTTTTGCGGATGCTGTATCTCGTGCTATACCCGGATTTTTAGAGGGGAAGTTAGGTGCATGCTCATATCGAAGCGGTCGACAAATCTCCAAAAAGGTGGCGAAATCCCTAGAAATAGACTCCACCGAGTTGTTGAATGCGAAAAAATATGAAGATATTACCAAGGCTTTCTATGGCAACCAGAAAGCGATGGCGGATCGAATAAATTACGAATTAATTGACGAATCGTTCTTCGTCAAAGATGTTGCATATGAAAAGGAAGCCGAATTTAGGATGGTTTGGCGGGCATCTCGGAAGGTTGGCGATGGTGCCAAAATAGATTGCCGCGATGCAATTAAATTCTGTGCGCCAGGTCGGCCGCTCTCACGTAACGTCTCAAAAATCGAATTAGATGCAGATCAGAATATTTCGCTGATAACGGGTTTCACGCATTCGACGCAATCCTAGTTACGTCGTCCCATGTTTGCCTACATCCTCAAACGCATCCTGCTCATGCTGCCCACACTGCTGGGCGTGCTGCTGCTGACTTTCGTGGTGATCCAGTTCGTGCCCGGCGGCCCGGTGGAGCAGTACCTGGCCGAAGCCAAGGCCGGTGCGGCTGGCGTGGGCGCAGGCGGCGGCGAGGGCGGCGGCATGGCCTACCGCGGTGCGCAAGGCGTGGACCCCAAACGGCTGGAGCAGATCAAGCAGCTCTACGGCTTTGACAAGCCCGCGCATGAACGCTTTGTGCAGATGCTGGGCCAGTTTGCGCGCTTTGACCTGGGGCGCAGTTTTTTCCAGAACAAGGACGTGTGGCAGCTGGTCAAGGAAAAGCTGCCCGTGTCCATCAGCCTGGGGTTGTGGACGTTTTTCATCAGCTACCTGGTGGCCGTGCCGCTGGGCGTGGCCAAGGCGGTGCGTGCGGGGTCACGCTTTGACTTCGTCACCACGCTGATCATTTTGGTGGGCTACGCGATTCCGGGCTTTGTGCTAGGCGTGGCGCTGCTGGTCATTTTTGGCGGGCAGTTGCAGTGGTTTCCGCTGCGCGGGCTCACGTCGGCCAATTGGGACGAGCTGAGCCTGGGCGCCAAGGTGGTTGACTATCTGTGGCACATCACGCTGCCCGTTACCGCCATGGTGGCTGGCAGCTTTGCCGTGACGGCCATGCTGACCAAGAACGCCTTTCTGGAAGAAATCCGCAAGCAATATGTGCTGACGGCGCGCGCCAAGGGCTTGTCCGAGCGCCAGGTGCTCTACAAGCATGTGTTTCGCAATGCGCTGATTCCCATCATCACCGGCTTTCCGTCGGCCTTCATCGGCGCGTTCTTTGCGGGCTCGCTGCTCATCGAGACGCTGTTCTCGCTCGACGGCCTGGGGCTGCTCAGTTACGAGAGCGTGATCCGCCGCGACTACCCGGTGGTGCTGGGCACGCTGTACCTGTTCACGCTGATCGGGCTGGTGACCAAGCTGATTTCCGATCTGTGCTACGTGTGGGTGGACCCGCGCGTGAAGTTTGATTGAAATATGGCTCAAACGTCCGTCCAGCAAGCGCCAGCAGCTATTGTTCCTGAAGCGACTGCCCCTTCCGCCGCGGCATCGGTCTCGCCCGGCCGCCGCGCCTGGCGGCGCTTTCGTGCCAATCGCCTGGGCTTCTGGAGCCTGGTGGTGTTTTGCACGCTGGTCGCCATCAGCCTGTGCGCCGAGCTGGTCAGCAACGACCGCCCGCTGGTGGTGCGCTACGAGGGGCAGACCTACTTTCCCATGTTGCGCGACTACCCCGAGACCACCTTTGGCGGCGACTTCCAGACGCCCGCCGACTATCTGGACCCCTTCGTGCGCCAGCGCATCACCAGCGGCGGCAACTGGGCGCTGTACACCCTCAACCCCTACGGCCCCGACACGCTGAACTACTTTGCCAAATCGCCCAACCCGTCCGGCCCCTCCAGCGACAACTGGCTGGGCACCGACGACCGCGGGCGCGACCTGCTGGCGCAGCTGATTTACGGCTTTCGCGTCAGCGTGCTGTTTGGCCTGGCGCTTACGGCGGTCGGCGTGGCGCTGGGCGTGGCGGCGGGGGCGGTGCAGGGTTTTTTTGGCGGCAAGACTGATTTGGCCTTCCAGCGCTTTATCGAGATCTGGGGCTCGATGCCCGAGCTGTACCTGCTCATCATCTTCAGCGCGGTGTTTGCGCCCAGCATCGGGCTGCTGCTGGTGCTGCTTTCGCTGTTCGGCTGGATGGGCTTGAGCGACTATGTGCGTGCCGAATTTCTGCGCAACCGCCAGCTGGATTACGTGAAGGCGGCGCGGGCGCTGGGCGTGTCCAACGGCCAGATCATCGGGCGCCACATCCTGCCCAACAGCATGACGCCGGTGGTCACGTTTTTGCCTTTCCGCATGGGGGCGGCCATTTTGGCGCTGACTTCGCTGGACTTCCTGGGCCTGGGCGTACCGCCGGGCACGCCCAGCCTGGGCGAGCTGCTGAGCCAGGGCAAGAACAACATCGACGCCTGGTGGATCTCCATCTTCACCTTTGCCGTGCTCGTCACCACGCTGCTGCTCCTCACCTTCATGGGCGATGCGCTGCGCGATGCGCTGGATCCCCGCAAGAAATGAGAACCCGTGAACGACCCTGCCATGCGCGCCACGCCGCCTTTGTCCCCCTTGCCCGCGCCGCTGCTGCAGGTGCACAACCTGGGCGTGCGCTTTGGCGCCAAGCAGGTCGTGCATGGCGTGAGCTTCGACATCGCGCCGGGCGAAAAGCTCGCCCTGGTGGGCGAATCGGGCTCGGGCAAGACGGTGACGGCGCTGGCGCTGCTGCGCCTGGCGGGCGACGCACAGCTGCAGGGCCGCGCGCTGATGCAGGGGCGCGACCTGCTGCAGCTGCCCGAGCGCGAGATGCGCGGCGTGCGCGGCGGCGACATCGCCATGGTGTTCCAGGAGCCCATGACCGCGCTCAACCCCTTGATGACCATCGGCGATCAGGTGGCCGAGGTTTTGATGCTGAAACAGCAGCTAACCAAGGCGCAGAGCGCGCAGTCAGCTATTGAAATGCTAGCCAGCACCGGCATCCCCGAGCCGGCGCGGCGCGCGGCCAGCTACCCGCACCAGCTGTCGGGCGGGCAGCGCCAGCGCGCCATGATCGCCATGGCGCTGGCCAGCCGGCCCCAACTGCTGCTGGCCGACGAGCCCACCACGGCGCTGGACGTCACGCTGCGCGGCCAGATCCTGGGCCTGCTGTCCGACCTGCAGCGCCAGACCGGCATGGCCGTGCTGCTCATCACGCACGACCTGCTGCTGGTGCGCCGCTTTGCCGACCGCGTGGCCGTGATGGAGCAGGGCACGCTGGTCGAGCAGGGCGCGGTGGCGCAGGTCTTTGGCGCGCCCCGGCATGCCTACACGCGCCGCCTGATTGGCAGCACGCCGCAGCGCGACGTGACAGAGCACCCGCCCGCCGCGGGCGCCACGCCCGTCGCCCGGGCCCGCGACCTGACCGTGGCCTACCCCGTGCCCCTTGCGGGTCTGCGCGGCTGGTTTGCCAAGGGCGAGTTTGTGGCGGTGAAAGGCGCGGGCTTTGATATTGCCCCGGGGCGCACGCTGGGCGTGGTGGGCGAATCCGGTTCGGGCAAGTCCACCCTGGCCCAGGCGCTGCTGGGCCTGCTGCCTTCGCGCGGCACGCTGCAGGTGGCGGGCCAGCCCTGGCAGCAGCCCGCGCAGCGCAACACCGCGCACAACCAGGCGCTGCGCCGGCAGGTGCAGGTGGTGTTCCAAGACCCGTTCTCGTCCCTGTCGCCGCGCATGACCGTCGAGGAAATCGTGGGCGAGGGCCTGCGCGTGCACGAGCCCGCGCTGCCCGCGCCCGAGCGCCGCGCCCGCGTGGCCGCCATGCTGGCCGAAGTGGGGCTGACGGACGCGCAGTTCCCCGGCCTGCTGGCGCGCTACCCGCATGAGTTCTCGGGTGGCCAGCGCCAGCGTCTGGCCATTGCCCGCGCGCTGATCGTGCAGCCCCAGCTGCTGGTGCTGGACGAGCCCACCAGCGCGCTGGACGTGACCATCCAGCAGCAGGTGCTGGCCCTGCTGCAGCGCCTGCAGAAAGAGCGCGCGCTGTCGTACCTGCTCATCACCCACGACGTGGCCGTGGTGCGCGCCATGGCGCACGAGGTCATCGTGATGAAGGACGGCGAGGTGGTGGAGGCCGGCAGCGTGCTCCAGGTGCTGGACGCTCCGCGCCACCCCTACACCCAGCGGCTGGTGGAGGCGGCTGCGCCCGCCTGAGCGGGGGCCTTGCCGCGCCGAGAGCGCGCCCGGTGCACTGGCAGCGCCCACTGCATCCAATGTAGGACAAGGGCGCAACATGCGCCCTGCGCCTTGGTGTTGGGTGCTATTGGTTTGGTAGCGTCAGGCGCCCGTATGCTCAAGGCAAATCGGTGCCACGCAGTGTGCGCAATGCGCGCTGCTGCCATTGCGCGGACTACATCGGGCAACACATCTGACACTCGGCTGTCGGGTGTAGCCGGGCCGGGCTCACACAATGCGCCCGGCGCTGCCGGGCCGACTTGGTCAGCGTCTGTATCGGAATGCAACTCCTTGGAGGCGATGAAAACCATGAGCACCACCCCTCTTACCCGTTGGAAGTACTGGACCGGCGCCACCGCGCTGGCTGCCCTGGCCGCATGTGGCGGCGGCGGTGGTGGTGGCAGCGGCAGTGGCGGCGACGGCACCGGCACCCTGAAGCTGGCGCTGACCGACGCGCCCAGCTGCGGATATGACGCTGTGAATGTCTCCGTGCAGAAAATACGTGTGCACCAAAGCGCATCGGCGGCGGACGACGCCGCTGGCTGGCATGAACTCACCCTGAACCCGGCACGCCGCGTGGACCTGCTGTCGCTGACCAACGGCGTGCTGCAGGAGCTGGGCGAGCTGCCGCTGCCCGCCGGCAAGTACACCCAGATGCGGCTGGTGCTGGCCAGCAATGGCGGGGCGGCGCCGTTTGCCAACTCCGTGGTGCCCACAGGCTCGGGCGAGGTGGCGCTGACCACGCCCAGCGGCCAGCAAAGCGGCCTGAAGATGAATGTGAACATCGACATTGCTGCCAATCAGATGGCGGACTTCGTGCTGGACTTCGATGCCTGCAAGTCCGTCGTCACGGCCGGTGCGTCGGGGCGCTACCTGCTCAAGCCCGTGGTGTCGGTGATTCCGCGTCTGGTCTCGGGCGTGCAGGGCTTTGTCGAGCCAGGCCTTGGCGCCACGGTCACGCTGCAGTCCCAGGGGGAGGTGGTGCGCGCCACCGTGCCGGACGCATCGGGCCGATACCTGCTGCAGCCGGTGGTGCCGGGCAGCTACACGCTGGTGCTGACCGCGCCGGGCCGCACCACGGCCGTGGTGACCCAGGTGCCGGTGCAGGCCGAGCAGGTCACCACCATCGGAGCGTCCACACAAGGCCTGTCGCTGCCCGAATCGCCCGTAGCCACGGTGAACGGCACCACGCCGGTGGACGCCCGGGTGCGGGCCCTGCAGCCGCTGACGGTGGCCGGCACGGTCGAAGTGGCGGCCAGGCCCGTGGATGGCGTGTCCGGCGCTTATCGCTATACCCTGCCCACTGCCGCGCCGTTGGTCGCGCCCTATGCCGCGGCGCCCAGTCCCCTGGTGTTCACGGCGGACGTAGGCGCTGCCGGGCGCTACATCGTCCAGGCCCGCCTGGCGGGACAGGCCGACAAACAGCAAACCCTGATGCTGGGGGCAGGAGCAACCCAGTCGGTGAACTTCACCTTCCCCTGAGTCGTCCGCGCGCCGTTCCTAGAATGCAGGGCGCCAGTTCTCACCTGGCGCCCTTTTTTGTTTGCTGAGCTGCCTGCCTGTATGCCTCGCCTTGCCGCCAATCTCTCCATGCTCTATGCCGAGCATGACTTTCTGGATCGCTTCGGCGCCGCCGCGCGCGATGGTTTTCAGGGCGTGGAGTATCTGTTTCCGTACGACCACCCCGCGCCGCAGATCGCACAGCGCCTGGCCGACCACCGCCTGACCCAGGTGTTGTTCAACGCCCCCCCGGGCGACTGGGCGGCGGGCGAGCGCGGGCTGGCCTGCCAGCCCGGGCGCGAGGCGCAGTTCCAGGACGGTCTGGCGCTGGCGCTGCACTATGCGCAGGTGCTGCGCTGCGAGCGCATCCATGTGATGGCTGGCGTGGTTCCGGCCGGGCTGGCGCAGCAAGAGGCGCGCGCCTGCTATGTGCGCAACCTGCGCTGGGCTGCCAGCCAGGCCGCGCGCCAGGGCGTGCGGCTGATGATCGAGCCCATCAACGGGCGCGACATGCCGGGGTATTTCTTGCAGCTCCAGCACGAGGCGCACGCGCTGGTGCAAGAGATTGGTGCGCCGAATGTGCAGGTGCAGCTGGATCTGTACCACTGCCAGATCATGGAAGGCGACCTGACCATGAAGATCCGCCAATACCTGCCCACGGGGCGGGTGGGGCACATGCAAATCGCGGGCGTGCCCGAGAGGCATGAGCCCGACCACGGCGAGTTGAACGCCGACTACCTGCTGGGCGTGATCGACGAAATCAGCGTCGCCTGCGGCTTTGACGGCTGGGTGGGCTGCGAATACCGTCCCCGCCAGTCGGGCGCGGGCGGCACCACGCAGGGGCTGGCCTGGGCGCGGCGCTGGCGCATGCGGCTGAGCTGAGGGTGGTGCGCTAATAGCAACAAATGCCTGCAGCCCTTGGTTTTCAAGCGCTTGTAGCTACGCTAAAAATAGCGCTGAGTCTGAGCTTCAGGCGCTCATCCGGGGTTAACCATGGTTAGCGCAACACCAGCACAGGCACGGTGCACAGCCGCAGCAGCGCGGTGGTGGTGCTGCCCACGATGAGCTGGCGGATGCGCGAGTGTCCATACGCGCCCAGCACCAGCAGCATGTTGCCGCGCGCCTGCAGCAGGGCGGGCAGGGCCTGCTCTGGTACGCCGGGCACGATCTGGGTGACGACTTCGAAGCCTGCCTGCTCCAGGTGGTCTTGCGCATCCTGCAGCGCCTGCAGCATCTCCAGCGTGGGCTCGCCTGCCAGCGCCAGCAGCCCGGCCATGCCCTGCAGCAGCGGGCTGCGGGCCACGGCATGCACGGCGCGGCGGGCGGTGTCGCTGCCGTCAAAGGCGATGACGAAGCCGCGGGGCGCCGTGAAGTCGGGTGCGGTCATCACCAGCACAGGCTGGCGCACGCTGCGGATCACGCCTTCGACCCGATAGTCCAGCCGCAGCTTGCGCGCCGCCGTGGCGCGGTGCTGGCGCCCCAGCACGAAAAGGCGCGCGCTGGGCTCTTGCTCCAGCAGCACGTCGGTCAGCTCGCCGTGGCGCAGTAGCACTTGCGGCGAAGGCACGCCCGCCGCTTCGGCGTGCGCCTGGGCTTCGGCCAGCATGCGCCGGGCAGCCTGTTGCGCCACCTGGCTGCGTTCTTCGTCCAGCGTGTTCAGGCGCTGCAGCAGCACGTCCTGCGCGCCCATGCCGATCACGCCGCTGTAGTCGCCCACGGGCGGCATGGGCTCGGGGCGCTGCAGTGTGTGCAGCAGTGCCATGGGCGCGCGCAGGCGCTGCGCTGCCCAGCAGGCGCCGTCCACCACGGCATGGGTGGTGGCCAGTCCGTCGATGCAGGCGTACACGGTGTCGTGGGTGTTCACGGCGTTGCTCCTTGGCGTACGGATGAAGGGCGCAGTGTGGCACCTTGGCGCGCAGCATGCCAGACGATGAGCGTGACCCTGTGGACGTTTTTGGCCTGCAGCGCAGGTAGGCTGGGTGTGTGCAGCTACGTTTTCAGGAGCTTTCGTCAGCCGCTGGTGGTGCGAACAAGTCCCAGGTGGCGATGAACAGGGCCGCGATGACCGGGCCGATCACGAAGCCCGTCAGCCCGAACAGCGCCATGCCGCCCAGGGTGGAGATCAGCACCACGTAGTCGGGCATTTTGGTGTCCTTGCCCACCAGCAGCGGGCGCAGCAGGTTGTCCACCAGCCCGATGACGCCCACGCCATAGGCCGTGAGGATGATGCCCTGCGTGCTGGCGCCGGTGGCCAGAAAGTAGATGGCCACCGGGCCCCAGATCAATCCGGCGCCCACGGCGGGCAGCAGTGACAGAAAGGCCATCAGCACGCCCCACATCACCGGGCCCTGGATGCCTAGTGCCCAGAAGATGAAGCCGCCCAGCGCGCCCTGCACGCCAGCCACCACGATGTTGCCCTTGACGGTGGCGCGGATCACGGTGGTGAACTTGAGGATGAGTTTCTCTTTGTGCGCCGGCTCCAGCGGAATGGCATCGCGGATGCGCACCGCCAGCCGGGCGCCGTCGCGCAGAAGAAAAAACAGCAGATACAGCATGACGCCGAAGCTGACAAGGAACTGCAGCGTGTTTTGCCCCGCATCCAGCGCCATGGTCGCCACCAGCCGGCTGGCCTGGGTGCCCACGGACGCCAGGCGTTCCTGCACATCGGCCATCGACGTGAGATGAAAGCGGTTGAGCAGCTCCAGAACCCAGACGGGCAAGGCCGCCAGCACCTGCTGCAGGTAGGCGCCGAAGTTCATCTGCCCCGACCGGGCGCGGTCGTAGGCCACGATGGCCTCTTGCGTCAGCGAGATGCCGATGAACACCATGGGCAGGATCACCATCACCAGGCACACGCACAGCGTGGCCAGGGCGGCCAGGTTGGGTTTGCGGGGCATGTGCCGCAAGAGCCGGCGGTGCAGCGGGGTGAACAAAATCGCCAGTACGACGCCCCAGAAAATGGCGCCATTGAGCGGCCACAAAATGGTGCCGAAGGCCAGGGTCACGGTGGTCAGCAGCAGCAGCAAGGTGCGGTTCTGTAGCAGGGGATGGTTCATGGCGGATGGGCGTAACGAATGGCCCCAAATGTAAGCCAGGACACAGAGAAAGCCCGACGTCCGGAGTCTGGTTCGGTGGCACAATGGCGAGCCCTAGACGGCCCTTCCCCTGCCACAGTCGCATCCGCCAACCGGTTCAGCCGTGACGCGGAAGGTTTATCAACCAGCTAAAGCTTTCCCCAGGAAAGCGGAGGTGAGCGGAACATGAGCGAACCGACATCCGTATATCAAGCCTACCAAGGCAATACCTACCTCTTCGGCGGCAATGCGCCCTACGTCGAAGAGATGTACGAGAACTACCTGGCCAACCCTGGCAGCGTGCCCGATTCGTGGCGCGAGTATTTTGATGCGCTGCAGCACGTCCCCGCCGTGGACGGCAGCAACGCCAAGGACGTGCCCCACCTGCCCGTGATCAATGCCTTTGCCGAGCGCGCCAAGGCCGGCGGCACCAAGGTGGTGGTCGCCAGCGCCGATGCCGAAATGGGCCGCAAGCGCACGGCTGTGCAGCAGCTGATTGCCGCCTACCGCAACGTGGGCCAGCGCTGGGCCGATCTGGACCCCCTCAAGCGCACCGAGCGCCCCCAGATTCCCGAACTGGAGCCGTCGTTTTACGGCTTCAGCGATGCCGACCAGGAAACGGTGTTCGACACCAGCAACACCTTCTTCGGCAAAGACAAGATGCCCCTGCGCGAGCTGATCAACGCTCTGCGCGAGACCTACTGCGGCACCATCGGCGCCGAGTTCATGTATGCCACCGACCAGAACCAGAAACGCTGGTGGCAGCAAAAGCTGGAGTCCATCCGCAGCAAGCCCAACTTCTCGGCCGACAAGAAAAAGCGCATCCTGGAGCGCCTGACCGCTGCTGAGGGGCTGGAGCGCTACCTGCACACCAAATACGTGGGTCAAAAGCGCTTCTCCCTGGAGGGCGGCGAGTCCTTCATTGCGGCGATGGATGAGCTGATCAACTCCGCTGGCGTCAAGGGCGTGCAGGAAGTGGTGATCGGCATGGCCCACCGCGGCCGCCTGAACGTGCTGGTCAACACCCTGGGCAAGATGCCCAAGGACTTGTTTGCCGAGTTCGAGCACACCGCCCCCGAAGACCTGCCCGCCGGTGACGTGAAATACCACCAGGGCTTCAGCTCCGACGTGTCCACCGCAGGCGGCCCGGTGCACTTGTCGCTGGCCTTCAACCCCTCGCACCTGGAGATCGTCAACCCCGTGGTGGAGGGTTCGGTGCGCTCGCGCATGGATCGCCGCGGTGACCCCAAGGGCAAGCAGGTGCTGCCCGTGCTGGTGCACGGCGACGCCGCCTTCGCCGGCCAGGGCGTGAATCAGGAAACCCTGGCGCTGGCCCAGACCCGCGGCTACACCACGGGCGGCACGGTGCACCTGATCATCAACAACCAGATCGGCTTCACCACCTCCGACCCGCGTGACACCCGCTCCACGCTGTACTGCACCGACATCGTCAAGATGATCGAGTCGCCCGTGCTGCACGTGAACGGCGACGACCCCGAAGCCGTGGTGCTGGCCATGCAGCTGGCCCTGGAATTCCGCATGGAATTTGCCAAGGACGTGGTCGTGGACATCATCTGCTTTCGCAAGCTGGGCCACAACGAGCAGGACACCCCCATGCTCACCCAGCCGCTGATGTACAAGAAGATCGGCCAGCACCCCGGCACCCGCAAGCTGTATGCCGACAAGCTGGCCGCGCAGGGCCTGGGCGAGACGCTGGGCGACGACATGGCCAAGGCTTACCGCGCCGCCATGGATGAAGGCAAGCACACGGTCGATCCGGTGCTGACCAACTTCAAGAGCAAGTACGCCGTGGACTGGAGCCCCTTCCTGGACCAGAAGTGGACCGACGCGGGCGATACCGCCATCCCGCTGTCCGAGTGGAAGCGCGTGGCCGAGAAGATCACGACGCTGCCCCCCACGGTGACGCCGCACCAGCTGGTCAAGAAGGTCTATGACGACCGCGCCGCCATGGGCCGTGGCGAGATCAACGTCGATTGGGGCATGGGCGAGCACATGGCTTTTGCCTCGCTGGTCGCCTCGGGCTACCCTGTGCGCCTGTCGGGCGAGGATTGCGGCCGCGGCACCTTCACCCACCGCCATGCCGTTGTGCACGACCAAAAGCGCGAGAAGTGGGACGAGGGCACCTACATCCCGCTGCAGAACGTGGCAGAGAACCAGGCGCCGTTCACCGTCATCGACTCCATCCTGTCCGAAGAGGCCGTGCTGGCCTTCGAGTACGGCTACGCCTCCAACGACCCCAACACCCTGGTGATCTGGGAAGCCCAGTTTGGCGACTTCGCCAACGGCGCGCAGGTGGTGATCGACCAGTTCATCGCCTCTGGCGAAGTGAAGTGGGGCCGCGTCAACGGCATCACGCTGATGCTGCCGCACGGCTACGAGGGTCAGGGTCCCGAGCACAGCTCGGCCCGCCTGGAGCGCTTCATGCAGCTGGCCGCCGACACCAACATGCAGATCGTGCAGCCCACCACGGCCAGCCAGATCTTCCACGTGCTGCGCCGCCAGATGGTGCGCAACCTGCGCAAGCCGCTGGTCATCATGACCCCGAAGTCGCTGCTGCGGAACAAGGATGCCACCTCGCCGCTGTCCGAGTTCACCAAGGGCGGCTTCCAGACGGTGATCCCGGAGCAGGACGAGGCCATTGTGAAGAACGCGGCCAAGGTCAAGCGCGTCATCGCCTGCTCGGGCAAGGTGTACTACGACCTGGTGAAAAAGCGCGCCGAAAAGGCCGCCACCGACGTGGCCATCATCCGCGTGGAGCAGCTGTACCCCTTCCCGCACAAGGCCTTTGCGGCCGAGATCAAGAAGTACGCCAGCGCCACAGACATCGTGTGGTGCCAGGACGAGCCGCAAAACCAGGGCGCCTGGTTCTTCATCCAGCACAACATCCACGAGAACATGCTCGACGGCCAGAAGCTCGGCTACGCCGGTCGCGCCGCATCGGCATCGCCTGCCGTGGGTTACTCGCACCTGCACCAGGATCAGCAAAAGGCGCTGGTCGAGGCAGCGTTTGCCAAGCTCAAGGGTTTTGTTCTGACCAAGTAAGGCCACAAACCCACACCTTCAGTACAAAAACCTCATTGGAAAGAATCAAATGGCAATCGTAGAAGTCAAAGTCCCCCAGCTGTCCGAATCCGTGGCCGAGGCCACCATGCTGACCTGGAAGAAAAAGGCCGGCGAAGCCGTCGCCGTCGATGAAATCCTGATCGAGATCGAGACCGACAAGGTCGTCCTCGAAGTACCCGCACCCGCCGGTGGCGTGCTGGCCGAGATCGTGGTGGGCGACGGCGGCACGGTGACGGCCGAGCAGCTGATCGCCAGGATCGACACCGAAGGCAAGGCCGGCGCCGCCGCGCCTGCCGCAGCCGCCGCTGC
The DNA here is from genome assembly GCF_050251835.1 of Diaphorobacter sp. Classification (NCBI taxonomy): domain Bacteria; kingdom Pseudomonadati; phylum Pseudomonadota; class Betaproteobacteria; order Burkholderiales; family Comamonadaceae; genus Diaphorobacter; species Diaphorobacter sp. Next base: position 43,753 of record NZ_JBFWLZ010000007.1, read on the forward strand.
CGCATCGGCCCCTGCTGCTGCCGCAGCGCCCGTGGCCGCGGCCCCTGCCGCTGGTGGCAGCAAGGGCGACGTGGCCATGCCAGCAGCCGCCAAGCTGCTGGCCGAGAACAACCTGTCCGCCGCCCAGGTGGCGGGCAGTGGCAAGGATGGCCGCGTGACCAAGGGCGACGTGCTGGCCGCAGTGGCCGGTGGCGTCAAGTCCACCGCCGCGGTGATCCCCACGGGCGTGCCCACCAAGGCGCTGCCCCAGGTGGCTGCTCCCTCGTCCGCCGCTGATCTGGGCGACCGCCCCGAGCAGCGCGTGCCCATGAGCCGCCTGCGCGCCCGCGTGGCCGAGCGTCTGCTGCAGTCGCAGTCCACCAACGCCATCCTGACCACGTTCAACGAAGTGAACATGGCCCCGGTGATGGAGCTGCGCAAGAAGTTCCAGGACGCATTCACCAAGGAGCATGGCGTCAAGCTGGGCTTCATGTCCTTCTTCGTGAAGGCCGCGGTGCACGCGCTGAAGAAGTATCCGGTGCTCAACGCCTCGGTGGACGGCAACGACATCGTCTATCACGGCTACTTCGACATCGGCATTGCCGTGGGCTCGCCCCGCGGTCTGGTGGTGCCGATCCTGCGCAACGCCGACCAGATGAGCTTTGCCGACATCGAAAAGAAGATCGCCGAGTTCGGCAAGAAGGCCGCTGAAGGCAAGCTGGGCATTGAGGAAATGACCGGCGGCACCTTCTCCATCTCCAACGGCGGCACCTTCGGCTCGATGATGTCCACCCCCATCATCAACCCGCCCCAGTCGGCCATCCTGGGCGTGCACGCCACCAAGGACCGTGCCGTGGTCGAGAACGGCCAGGTGGTGGTGCGTCCGATGAACTACCTGGCCATGTCGTACGACCACCGCATCATCGACGGCCGCGAGGCCGTGCTGGGCCTGGTGGCCATGAAGGACGCGCTGGAAGACCCGTCGCGCCTGTTGTTCGACCTGTAACCCCTTCAGGGTTCGGCTCCCGTCAAAACCCACCCTCGGCCCGGCCCAGCGGTGGGTTTTTCTCATACCCCTTACTGATTTGAACCATGAGCAAGCAATTTGACGTCATCGTGATCGGCGCAGGCCCTGGCGGCTACATCGCCGCCATCCGCGCAGCCCAGCTGGGCATGAATGTGGCCTGTATCGACGAATGGAAGAACGCCGCGGGCGGCGCCGCGCCCGGCGGCACCTGCACCAACGTGGGCTGCATCCCGTCCAAGGCACTGCTGCAGTCGTCCGAGCACTTCGAGCATGCCACCAAGCACTTTGCCGACCACGGCATCACCGCCACCGGCGTGAAGATGGACGTGGCCAAGATGATTGCCCGCAAGGACAACGTCGTGAAGCAAAACAACGACGGCATCCTGTACCTGTTCAAGAAGAACAAGGTCACGTTCTTCCACGGCCGCGGCGCGTTCTCCAAGGCCGTCGAAGGCGGCTACGAAATCAAGGTCGAGAGCGCTGCCAGCGAGACCTTGGTGGGCAAGCAGGTCATCGTGGCCACCGGCTCCAACGCCCGCGCGCTGCCCGGCGTGGAGTTTGACGAAGTCAACGTGCTGTCCAACGACGGCGCGCTGCGCGTGGGCGCCGTGCCCAAGAAGCTGGGCGTGATCGGCTCGGGCGTGATCGGCCTGGAAATGGGCAGCGTGTGGCGCCGCCTGGGTGCCGAGGTGACGGTGCTGGAAGGCCTGCCCACGTTCCTGGGCGCGGTGGACGAGCAAATCGCCAAGGAAGCCAAGAAGGCGTTCGACAAGCAGGGCCTGAAGATCGAACTGGGCGTGAAGATCGGCGAGGTCAAGACCGGCAAGAAGGGCGTCAGCGTTGCCTACACCAACGCCAAGGGCGAGGCCCAGTCGCTGGACGTGGACAAGCTCATCGTGTCGATTGGCCGCGTGCCCAACACCATCGGCCTGAACCCCGAAGCCGTGGGCCTGCAGCTGGACGAGCGCGGCGCCATCGTGGTGGATGCCGACTGCAAGACCAATCTGCCCGGCGTGTGGGCCGTGGGTGACGTGGTGCGCGGCCCCATGCTGGCGCACAAGGCCGAAGAAGAGGGCGTGGCCGTGGCCGAGCGCATGGCCGGCCAGCATGGCCATGTCAACTTCAACACCATTCCCTGGGTCATCTACACCAGCCCCGAGATCGCCTGGGTGGGCCGCACCGAGCAGCAGCTGAAGGCCGACGGCGTGAAGTACAAGGCCGGCACCTTCCCCTTCCTGGCCAACGGCCGCGCGCGCGCGCTGGGCGACACCACCGGCATGGTGAAGTTTTTGGCCGATGCCGCCACGGACGAGATCCTGGGCGTGCACATCGTGGGCCCCATGGCGTCCGAGCTGATCGCCGAGGCCGTGGTGGCGATGGAGTTCAAGGCCAGCGCCGAAGACATCGCGCGCATCTGCCATGCGCACCCGTCTCTGTCCGAAGCCACCAAGGAAGCGGCCCTGGCCGTGGACAAGCGCACGCTGAACTTCTAAGCACCCGCGCGTCCGCGTTTTTCTTTGCTGCCCAGGCCGTTACCGTACACCGCAACGGTCTGGGTGGCGAATGAAAAACGCTTCTTTTTTGATAGCTGTCAGCGCTTGACACAAGCGGGCCATAGCCTGATTTGGCATGTCAAAACCCCCTTGTCAAGGCTGGCGGGCTGCTGCCAGCCGGCTGCATGCGCCCTGTAAGGGGGCATGATAGGCAGATTCAAGTATCAAAAGTGGCTCAAGCCCTTGTAAATCAAGCGCTATAAGCTATGTATTTAGGAGTAAAACCCTGTGAATGTCCGGCAAGCCTACGAGGCTGAACTCGCCGCCAAAGGTTTCTCCAGCGACCCAGCGCAGCTGCGCGCCGTCGCGGCCCTGGAGCGCTGCGCCCAGGAGTGGGGCGCCTACAAGCGGCGCCGCTCCAACGCGCTCAAAAAGCTCATCAACCGTCCCGACATTCCCCGCGGCGTGTACATGTTTGGCGGAGTGGGGCGCGGCAAAAGCTTTCTGATGGACTGCTTTTTCAACGCTGTTCCGCTCAAGCGCAAGGTGCGCCTGCACTTTCATGAATTCATGCGCGAGGTGCACCGCGAGCTGGCCGCGCTGCAAGGCACTCAGAACCCGCTGGACGTGCTGGGCGCGCGCATCGCCAAGCGCTACAAGCTGATCTGCTTTGACGAATTCCACGTCGCCGACATCACCGACGCCATGATCTTGCACCGCCTGCTGGTGGCGTTGTTCGACAACGGCGTGGGTTTTGTCACCACTTCCAACTTTGAGCCCGACGGCCTGTACCCCGGCGGCCTGCACCGCGACCGCATCCTGCCGGCCATTGCGCTGCTCAACGAGCGTATGGAGGTGGTCAACGTGGACAACGGCACCGATTACCGCCGCCGCACGCTGGAAAACGCCAGGCTCTACCACTGCCCGCTGGGCCCCGAGGCCGACGCTGCCATGGCGCACACCTTCGACCTGCTGGCTGCCACGCACGACGAAGAGCCGGTACTGCACATCGAGGCGCGTGAGATCCGCGCGCTGCGCCGCGCCGGCGGCGTGGTGTGGTTTGATTTTCGCGAGCTGTGCATGGGCCCGCGCTCGCAAAACGACTACCTGGAGATTGCCTCGCAGTTCCACACCGTGCTGCTGTCGGGCGTGCCGCACATGCCCGTCAACATGGCCTCGCCCGCACGGCGCTTTACCTGGCTGGTGGACGTGCTGTACGACAGGCGCGTCAAGCTCATCCTGTCTGCTGCGGTGGCCCCCGAAGAGCTGTACACCGAAGGGCCGCTGGCGCACGAGTTTCCGCGCACCGTGTCGCGCCTCAACGAGATGCAGTCCAGGGAATACCTGCAGCTGGAACGCCGCCTGGTTGATACGGGGTTGACCTGATGTCTGCCCTGTGGACCCAACGCCTTCTCGTCGCGCTGTCGCTGTTGCTGGCGCTACCGGCCATGGCCGAAGCGCCGGTGCAGGACGCAGCGCCCGACCCGGCGATCCGCCAGGCGCAGCTGCAGCGACAGGCCGAGCGCGAGCGCATCCAGTCCGAGCGCGGCGCCATCCAGGCACAGCGCAGCCAGGAAGAGGCGCAGTGCTACCGGCAGTTTGCCGTGGAGGACTGCCTGCGCGAGGCACGTACCCGGGCCCGAGTGGCGGACAACGCGCTGCGCCGCCAGGAGTTGCAACTCAACGATGCCGAGCGGCGCGAGAGGGCAGCGCAACGCCTGCGCGCCATCGAGGAAAGGCGGCAGGAGCAGCGCCAGAAACTGGAAGCGGGCGAGCGGCCTGCGCCCATGCGTGGCGAGCTGCGCGGCGAGAACCGGGGTGAGAACCGGGGTGAGTTGCGCAGCCGGGTGCGTACCCCGCCGCAGGCCCCGTCCGAGGCCGACCCGCAAGAGCGCGAGCAGCAGGCCCGCCGACGGGCCGAACAGCAACGGCGCAATGCCGCAGCACATGCGGCAGACGTGGAGCGGCGCAAGCAGGCCGAGCCGCAGGCCATCTCGCAATCACGCGCGCGCTACGAGGCCCGCCAGCAGCAGGCCCGCGAACGCCGCGAGCGCCTGCAGCGCCGCCAGGCCGAGGCCGCTGCGGCGGGCCGAACACCTCCTGCCCCGCTGCCAGTGCCTGCAGGCGACGCCGTAAAACCCTGAGCCAGGCGCACAGCCGCCAGGGCCGTGCGCCTGGCGGTCAGTTTTTCAGGCTCCGCGGTGCAGGCAGCGAGGGCCGCGCGCCATCGGCCAGGGCCTCTATCTTCACGATCACCAGCGACAGGTTGTCGCCGCCCCCGCGCGCGCGGGCACGCGCCTTGTCGATGAGAAATTCGGTGGCCTCGCGCGGCGTCAGCGAGTCCAGCACGGACGCCAGCTCGGACGGCGAAAAGTAATGCCACACCCCGTCGCTGCAGGCCATCAGCACGTCGCCGGGTTGCAGCTGGCCGATCAGGTGCCTGTCGATGGGTGGGTCGCTTTCGGTCCCCAGGCAGCCGACGAGGATGTTGGAATGCGGGTGAATATTGGCTTCGGCCTCGGTGATTTCGCCGCGATCGACCAGGGCCTGCACGTAAGAATGGTCGCTGGTGCGAAACACCAGCCGTCCGCCCTGGAAGTGGTAGATGCGTGAGTCGCCGGCATGCACCCAGTGACAGTCGCCGCGCGGGTTGATCAAGAAGGCGGCAATGGTGCTGTGCGGCTCCTGTTCTGAGGAGATGGCCGTCAGCCGGATCACGATGTGCGCTTCTTGCACGATGTGCTTGAGCAGGGCTGCCGCGTCATCTGTCTCGGGGGAGTAGCGGTCAAAAAGCTGGCGTGCGGTCAGCATGACCTGGTCGGAGGCCTTGCGCCCGCCGCTGCGCCCGCCCATACCGTCGGCCACTACGCCGAGTAGGCAACCGTTGAAGCGCCGGTGGGACAACAGGGTAACCTGGTCTTGCTGATAGTCGCGATCACCCTTGTGCAGGCCGGTGGAAGCAATGATGCGGAACGCTTTGGTCATGGGAGGGCGGGAGGGCGGGTGGGCGGCAATGCCACCGGGGGGCCGGGGAAGCAAACGCCTATTATCATCAACTGCACCGCCAGCCCAGGCCCGGCGACCAGTTGCCAGTCCCGCCACCGCCGTGCCAGCGGTTTCCCGCTCCTCACCCTCCACAGTTTCCATGCTGAAAGACCTTGTCGCCCGCGCCTTTGCGCCCGATGGTCCGCTGGCGCGCGTGCAGCCCCATTTCACCCATCGTGCCGGCCAGGCGACCATGGCGCTGGCAGTCGCCGATGCCATGGCCACCCGGTCGCGCCTGGTGGTGGAAGCCGGCACCGGCGTGGGCAAGACCTTTGCGTACCTGGTGCCCGCCTTGCTCAGCGGCGAGCGGGTGCTGGTCTCCACCGCCACCAGGGCGCTGCAAGACCAGTTGCACGGGCGTGACCTGCCCATGCTGCTGCAGGCGCTGGCTTTGCCCGTGCGCGCTGCGTTGCTCAAGGGCCGGGGCAGCTATGTGTGTCTGCACCGGCTGGAACAGACCCGCCGTGGCCAGGCCGGACAGGCGGGCTCGGCCAGCGAATCCGGCACTGCCGGCACGCTGGCTCGCATCGAGGTCTGGGCGCAGGGCACCTGCAGCGGCGATCTGGCCGAACTGCCGGATCTGGACGAGCACTCCCCGGTCTTGGCCCAGGTCACTTCGACACGGGACAACTGCCTGGGCCAGGATTGCCCGCGTTTTGATGCATGCCATGTCTATCGGGCGCGGCGCGAGGCGCTGGCCGCCGATGTGGTGGTGCTCAATCACCATCTGTTCTTTGCCGACCTGGCGTTACGTGATGCGGGCGCGGCCCCGCTGCTGCCGGGCGCCCGGGTGGTGATTTTTGATGAGGCCCACAGGCTGACCGAGGCCGCCTTGCAGTTCTTCGGCTGGCATGTCGGCACCGGGCAGCTGCGCGATCTGGGGCAGGATTTGCTGGTGCTGGGGTCACAGCGCGCGCACGGTCTGGCGGATTGGCCGGCACTGAGCGATGCGCTGCGCCAGACGGCGCAACAGTTGCGCGCGGTTGCAGCCGGCTGCGCCGACTTTGCGGCATCCCAGTCTGCCCGTGTGCCCTGGACGGGTGCGGCGCCCGATGGGACGGATCCCGCCCGGTGGGCCGATGCGTTGCACAGTGTGGTGCGCGCGCTGCGAGCCGCACTTGCGGGCCTGGATGGCGTGACGGCCGTGGCCCCTGATCTGGCCCATCTGCATGCGCGAACCGTGTCGCTGCTGCAATGCCTGGCGCAATTGAGCGCGCCCGTGGAGCCTGGTTGCGCGCGTTGGCTGGATGTGGGCGCTCAGCTGCGCCTGGCCCAGTCACCGCTGGATCTGGCGCCTGCCCTGCGCGCCCTGTGGCAGGGCACGCCCGCGCGGCCTGGCGCCTGGGACGAAGACGCAGAGCCGCCCGGATCGGCAGATGCGCGCACCTGGGTTTTCACCTCTGCCACGCTGGGTGATGACGCGCAGCTGAGCTGGTTCACCGAGGACTGCGGCCTGGGCGATGCCCATGTCGTCAAGGTGGACAGCCCGTTTGATTACGCGCGCCAGGCTGCGTTTTTCGTGCCGCAGCAGTTGCCGCCGCCCACAGACCCGGCCCACACCGGGCAGCTTGCGCAGTGGGTGGGCGATGCCGCGGCAAGGCTGGGCGGGCGCACGCTGGTGCTGACCACCAGCGTGCGAGCGCTGCAGCAGATGGCTGCGGCACTGCGTGAGCGCTTTGCCCCTGGCTGCGGCATCGAGGTGCTGGCGCAAGGCCAGGCCCCCAGGCGGCAGATCATGGAGCGCTTTCGTGCGCCGGCGGACGGCGGCGGGCGCCCCGCAGGTCGCGTGCTGGTGGGGTCGGCCTCCTTCTGGGAGGGCTTTGACGTGCCGGGCGATGCGCTGCAGCTGGTGGTGATCGACAAGCTGCCGTTTCCCGCGCCGGGCGATCCTCTGGTGCAGGCGCGCGGCCAAAGGCTGGAGCAGGCAGGGCGCAGCGCGTTCTGGAACCTGGCCGTGCCGACGGCCGCGGTGGCGCTCAAGCAGGGCGCGGGGCGGCTGATACGCAGCGAGAGCGATAGCGGCGTGCTGGTGGTGGCCGACACGCGCTTGCTGCGCATGGGCTACGGCAAGCGCCTGCTGCGGGCGCTGCCCCCTCTGCGCAGGCTGCAGTCACAGCAGGAGTTTGAGGCGGCGCTGGACGCGCTCACCAGAACTTCCACCACGGATTGTCCCGGGGCCTGAAGCCGCTTTGCAGCAGGGTGCTTTGCGGGTACGTGGCTTCCATTACCCGGCGTGCATCGTCGCGCAACTGCGCCATGCCCAGTGCGTCGTAGGAGCGCACCAGGATGTACAGCGCTTCCTCGGTGGCGGGCACTTCCTTGTAGTCTGCAATGGCGCTTTGCGCGCGATTCACCGCTGCAACATAGGCGCCGCGCTCAAAGTAGTAGCGGGCCACATGCACCTCGTAGCTGGCCAGCGAGTTGACGATGTAGGTCATGCGCTGGCGGGCTTCGGGGGCGTAGCGCGATTCGGGAAAGCGTGTGACCAGCTCGCGAAACGATTCGAACGAGTCTTTGGCAGCCTTTTGGTCGCGCTCGGAAAGGTCCTGGCGCGAGATCCAGGAAAACAGGCCCAGATCGTCGTTGAAGTTCACCAGGCCCTTGAGGTACAGCGCGTAGTCATAGGCAGGGCTGGCCGGGTGCAGTTTCATGAAGCGGTCCAGTGCGGCAATCGCCTGGGCCTTTTCGCCGCCCTTGTAGTGGGCATAGGCCTTTTCCAGCTGGGCCTGCTGCGCCAGGGGCGTGCCGGCGGCACGGCCTTCGAGTTTTTCCAGCAGCGGCACGGCCTTGTCGTAAGCGCCGCTGTTGAGCTCGTCGCGTGCCTCGGAGTAGATTTTGTCGGTGCTCCAGCCGGCGGTCTTGTCCTCGGGGGTGCTGGAGCAGGCGGCCAGCAGGCCCGTGGCCAGCAGGGCAGAAATCAAGGGCAGGGGGAAACGCGGCATGGCGATACTTGGGCAAGGAGTGGATTGACAGCGGCGACGGGCGTGCCCAGTGGGCAGTCTGCATCGCAGGGCCGCATTGTATGAACAGTTCGCCAACGCGCCTTATCCGGGCGGGCCCGCGTTTCTACAATGCGCAGATGTTTGTTCACCTGCGCCTGCACACCGAATTTTCCGTCGTGGACGGAACCACCCGCATCGACGAAGTCATCAAGGCAGCCGCCAAAGACGGGCAACCGGCTCTGGCCATCACCGACCTGAGCAACCTTTTCGGCGCCGTCAAGTTCTACAAGGAAGGGCGGGCCAAGGGGGTCAAGCCCATACTGGGTGCTGAAATCTGGCTGGAGCCACAGGCTGGCGGGACGCCCTCGCGCCTGCTGCTGCTGGTGCAGAGCAGCCAGGGCTATCACCACCTGTCCGAATTGCTGGCACGCGCCTGGACGCGCAATGTGGTCAAGAACCAGCCGCTGTGCACCTGGGACTGGCTGCAGGAGCTGGGCGGGGGGCTGATCGCGCTGGCGGGGGCGCAGGCCGGGCCTGTCGGCCAGGCGCTGATGAAAGGCGATGACGCCGGCGCGGCAGATGTCGCGCTGCGCCTTGCAGGCGTGTTTCCGCACCGCTTTTATATCGAGTTGCAGCGCGCCGGGCGCGCGGACGATGAGGCCCATGTCGCGGCCGCTGCCCAGTTGGCGGCCAGGCTCAAGCTGCCCGTGGTGGCCACGCACCCGATCCAGTTTGCCACTGCCGACGATTACGAGGCCCATGAGGCGAGGGTGTGCATTGCCGAGGGCGAAATTCTGGCCAACCAGCGCCGGGTGCGCCGCTTCACCCGCGATCAATATTTCAAGAGCAGCGCCGAGATGACCGCGCTGTTTGCCGATGTGCCTTCGGCCATCGCCAACACGCTGGAGATTGCTAGGCGCTGCAATCTCACGCTGGTGCTGGGCAAGCCCCGCCTGCCGGACTTTCCCACGCCCAACGGCATGCCCATCGAGGAGTATTTCCGCTACGCATCCCACGAGGGGCTCAAGGAGCGGCTGCTGCACCTGTTCCCCGACGAGGCCGAGCGCGAAAAGCAGCGCCCGCGCTACGAGGAGCGCCTGGAGTTTGAGCTGGGCACCATTCTCAAGATGGGGTTCCCGGGTTACTTTCTCATCGTGGGTGACTTCATCCAGTGGGCCAAGACGCATGGCTGCCCGGTGGGGCCGGGCCGGGGCTCGGGCGCGGGCTCGCTGGTGGCGTACGCGCTCAAGATCACGGACCTGGATCCGCTGCAGTACAACCTGCTGTTCGAGCGTTTTCTGAACCCTGAACGGGTGTCGATGCCCGACTTTGACATCGACTTTTGCCAGGCCAACCGCGACCGCGTGATCGACTATGTGAAAGACAAGTACGGCAAGGACGCGGTGAGCCAGATCGCCACCTTCGGCACTATGGCCGCCAAGGCCGCCATTCGTGACGTGGGTCGGGTGATGGACATGAGCTACACCTTTTGCGACGGCATCTCCAAGCTGGTGCCCGGCAAGCCGGGGCAGACCTACACCCTGGCCTATCCGCCGGAGCCCAAGAAGGAGGGCGACAAGAACAACTACGCCCTCGAGCTGGAGCCCATGCTCTATGAGCGGGTGCGCAAGGAGGAGGACGTTCGCACCGTCATCGAGATGGCGCAAAAGCTCGAGGGCATGACGCGCAACATCGGCATGCACGCGGGTGGTGTGCTGATTGCGCCGGGCAAGCTCACCGATTTCTGCCCGCTGTACCAGCAGCCCGGCAGCGAATCGGCCGTGAGCCAGTACGACAAGGATGACGTGGAGGCCATCGGCCTGGTCAAGTTCGACTTTCTGGGCCTGGCCACGCTCACCATCCTGGAGATTGCCCGCGAATTCATTCAAAAGCGCCACAAGGGCCAGGAGAACTTCGCGTTCGAGAACATTCCGCTGGACGATGCCGCCACCTACAGGCTGTTCTCGGATGGCAAGACAGAGGCCGTGTTCCAGTTTGAAAGCCGCGGCATGCAGGGCATGCTCAAGGAGGCCCGCCCCAGCCGACTTGAAGACCTGATCGCCCTGAACGCCCTGTACCGGCCAGGCCCGATGGACCTGATCCCCAGCTTCGTCAACCGCAAGCACGGCAAAGAGGTCGTGGAGTACCCGCACCCGCTGGTCGAGCCTGTGCTGGCGGAGACCTACGGCATCATGGTGTATCAGGAACAGGTGATGCAGACCGCCCAGGTGCTGGGCGGCTACAGCCTGGGCGGCGCCGACATGCTGCGCCGCGCCATGGGCAAGAAGAAGGCCGAAGAGATGGCCGAGCACCGCACCATATTCCGCAAGGGTGCGGCCGAGAAAGGCATCAGCCAGGACAAGGCCGACGAAGTCTTCGACCTGATGGAGAAGTTTGCCGGTTACGGCTTCAACAAGTCGCACGCCGCTGCCTACTCGCTGCTGGCCTATCACACGGGCTGGCTCAAGGTGCACTACACGGCCGAGTTCTTCTGCGCCAACATGACCGTGGAAATGGACGACACCGACAAGCTCAAGGTGCTCTACGAGGACGCGGTCAAGCACTTTGGCATGACGTTCGAGCCGCCGGACATCAACCGGGGCAACTATCGGTTCGAGCCGGTGACCGACAAGGTGATTCGCTACGGCCTGGGCGCCGTCAAGGGCACGGGCCAGCAGGCGATCGAGGCCATCATCGCAGCGCGCGACGGGCAGGGCGTGGGCCCCCAGGGCAGCACGCGCGGGCCTTTCAAGAGTCTGTTTGACTTTTGCGTGCGCGTGGATCGCACGCGCATCAACAAGCGCACGGTGGAGGCGCTCATCAAGGCGGGTGCTTTTGATGCGCTGCATCTCAATCGGGCGGCGCTCGTTGCATCGATAGACCGGGCGTTCGACTTTGCCACCGCAACGCTGGCCAACGCCAACCAGGGCGGGCTGTTCGACATGATGGGCGAAGACGCCATCGGCTCCAGCACCCAGGAGCCCGACCTGGTGGACGCAACGCCCTGGGGAATCAAAGAGCGACTGATGCAGGAGAAGACCGCCGTGGGCTTTTACCTGTCAGGCCATCTCTTTGACGAGGTGCAGCAGGAGGTGCGTCGCTTTGTGCGAACGTCCATTGCAGAGCTTTCGGACAGCCGCGAGCCGCAGGTGATGGCAGGCATCGTGCAGGACTTTCGTGTCATCAGCGGCCAGCGCGGCAAGCTGGCGCTGTTCAAGCTGGATGACAAGTCTGCGGTGATCGAGGCATCAGCTGACGAGGGGGTCGTCGCAGCCAGTGCGGGCGCATTCAAGGACGATGAGTTCGTCGTTGTGAGCGGGCGGTTGCAGTTGGACCATTTCAGCGGCGGCCTGCGCGTGAAAGTGCAGCAGGTGTGGGACTTGGCAGCGGCGCGTGCGCGTTTCGGGCGCTATTTGCAGGTGCAGGTGGGACGGTCGCAGCCTGACGTGGCTGGCATCGTGCGTGATTTTCCGCCCCGCCGTGAGGCAACCGAGCACGGCGAGGTGCTGGTGCATGGCCTGCGCGTGCGCATGGAGGTGCAGTGCATCTCGCCTGCCGGCGCGGCTACGGCCGAAGTCCAGCTCGGTGATGCCGGCCGCTTCTTGCCCACTGACGCAGCCCTGGCCACCTGGGCTGCGCAGGCAGGCTGCGCTGTGAATGTTGTCTATGAATGAGCGGGCAAGTCGCAAGCTCAAATCGGCGCTGCCGCTTGAAAAAATACTGTCACAGCACAACATGTCGAGCTCATGCGCGTCCGGCGTGGCTCGCTAGAATGAAATTCATGGCAACCAATCCCCCCACTCGTTCCCCGGCACCCGCGCCGCACTCCCCGCCGTCGGATGGTGCTGGCGCGGTGGTTCTGGAGCGGCGAGCCCAGAAAATCCAACCGCCTCAGATGTACCAAGTGGTGATGCTCAACGACGACTACACGCCCATGGAGTTCGTGGTGGTTGTGCTGCAGGAATTTTTCAACAAGGATCGCGAGGCTGCCACGCAGATCATGCTGAAGATTCATCTGGACGGCAAAGGCGTGTGCGGTGTTTACACGCGTGATGTCGCCGCCACCAAGGTGGACCAGGTTCTGGACGCCGCGCACAAGGCAGGGCACCCCCTGCAATGTCTGAGTGAGCCCGTTGAATAAATGTGCTTTGCACTCGATCTACAGTTATCACCAACACGCAAGCACAAAGGAGTTCTCAAATGATTGCCCAAGAACTGGAAGTCAGCTTGCACATGGCCTTTGTCGAGGCGCGCCAGCAACGTCATGAGTTCATCACCGTCGAGCACCTGCTGCTGGCCTTGCTGGATAACCCCAGCGCCGCAGAAGTTCTGCGTGCATGCGCCGCCAATATTGACGATCTGCGTGCATCGCTGACCAACTTCATCAAAGACAACACCCCGCAGGTCGCCGGCGCCGACGAGGTGGATACCCAGCCCACGCTGGGCTTTCAGCGCGTGATCCAGCGCGCCATCATGCACGTGCAGTCCACCGGCAACGGCAAGAAAGAGGTCACGGGTGCCAATGTGCTCGTGGCCATCTTTGGGGAAAAAGACTCGCATGCGGTCTATTACCTGCACCAGCAGGGAGTCACGCGCCTGGATGTGGTGAATTACATCGCCCATGGCATCAAGAAGGGCGAGCCGCCTGAGCCCGCCAAAGCCGAAGGTCAGGCCGAGTCGGAGGAGGGGGCGCAGGGCGAGCGCAGCGAGAAAGCGTCGCCCCTGGAGCAGTACACCCAGAACCTCAACCAGGCGGCCAAGGACGGCAAGATTGATCCGCTGATTGGCCGTGACTATGAGGTGGAGCGCACCATCCAGATTTTGTGCCGCCGCCGCAAGAACAACCCGCTGCTGGTCGGTGAGGCCGGCGTGGGCAAGACGGCGATTGCCGAAGGTTTGGCCTGGCGCATCACGCAAAACGACGTGCCTGAGGTTTTGGCCGAGGCCACCGTGTATGCGCTCGACATGGGCGCGCTGCTGGCGGGCACCAAGTACCGCGGCGATTTCGAGCAGCGCCTGAAGGGCGTTCTCAAAAGCCTGAAGGACAAACCCAATGCCATCCTGTTCATCGATGAGATTCACACCCTGATTGGTGCGGGCGCTGCCTCGGGCGGGACGCTGGATGCATCCAACCTGCTCAAGCCGTCCCTGTCCAGTGGCCAGCTCAAGTGCATTGGTGCGACCACGTTCACCGAGTACCGCGGCATCTTCGAGAAAGATGCGGCCTTGTCGCGACGTTTTCAGAAGGTGGACGTGGTCGAGCCTACGGTGCAGGAGACCATCGACATCCTCAAGGGCCTCAAGAGCCGCTTTGAAGAGCACCACAGCGTCAAATACGCCGCTGCCGCCCTGCAGGCTGCTGCCGAGTTGAGCGCCAAGTACATCAACGACCGCCATCTGCCCGACAAGGCCATCGACGTGATCGACGAGGCCGGTGCCGCGCAGCGCATTCTGGTCGCCAGTAAGCGCAAGAAGACCATCGGTAAGGCCGAAATCGAGGAAATCGTGGCCAAGATCGCCCGTATTCCTCCGGCCAACGTGTCCAACGATGACCGCAGCAAGTTGCAAACCCTGGAGCGCGACCTCAAAAGCGTGGTGTTCGGTCAGGACGGCGCGCTGGAAGTCCTCGCCTCGGCCGTCAAGATGGCGCGCTCGGGCCTGGGCAAGGGCGACAAGCCCATCGGCTCATTCCTGTTCAGCGGCCCCACGGGCGTGGGCAAGACGGAAGCCGCCAAGCAACTGGCCTACATTCTGGGAATCGAGCTAATCCGCTTCGACATGTCCGAGTATATGGAGCGCCATGCCGTGAGCCGCCTCATCGGTGCGCCCCCGGGCTATGTGGGCTTCGACCAGGGTGGCCTGCTGACCGAGGCCATCACCAAGAAGCCGCACGCGGTGCTGCTGCTCGACGAGATTGAAAAAGCCCACCCGGACATCTTCAATGTGCTGCTGCAGGTCATGGACCACGGCACGTTGACCGACAACAACGGGCGCAAGGCAGACTTCCGCAACGTCATCATCATCATGACGACGAACGCGGGTGCCGAAACCATGAACAAGGCCACCATCGGCTTTACCAATGCGCGACAGGCAGGTGACGAGATGGCCGACATCAAGCGCCTGTTCACGCCCGAATTCCGCAACCGGCTGGATGCCATCGTCAATTTCAAGGCGCTGGACGAGCAGATCATTCTGCGCGTGGTGGACAAGTTCTTGCTGCAACTCGAAACCCAGTTGTCCGAGAAGAAAGTGGAAGTCACCTTTACCGACAAGCTGCGCAAGCATCTGGCCAAGAAGGGTTTCGATCCGCTTATGGGAGCGCGTCCGATGCAGCGCCTGATCCAGGACACCATCCGCAAGGCCCTTGCGGATGAGCTGCTGTTTGGGCGCCTCACCGAGGGCGGACGTCTTACGGTGGATATTGAGCTCAAGACCGACGACAAGGGCGCCGAGACGTCCGAAGTGTTGCTGGATATCCAGCCGCTTCCCAAAAAAGAGCGCGCTACCAGATCCGAGCCGGCCGAGCCTGAGGAAGCCACGGCTGACTGAGGCGGGTGCGGCGGCGCGATCCGGTTCATCGCGCCGCCGTGCGGCTGATCTGATCACGTCTGCGGGCGCCTTCTTTATCTGGACGACCCGATCGGCCCTTTTCTGGTGCAGGGCGGAGTCACCGGCCTGGGGTTAAAATGCCGACCTCGTTGACCAACAAAGGCGAGAAAGGCATCTGGGTTATGACACCGCGAACTCGTACAAAGACAACTCACAGCCATTGGGGCTGATTGTTCGCGCCTGCACCAGATTGGCTCACGCCCCTTCCAAAGCGCGGATATCTACCGCGCTTTTTGTTTTCCAGATCCGGGACAAGCGCGGTCTGGCACCCGAAAAGACTCGACAAGGACTCCCATGATTCACATCACGCTCCCCGATGGTTCTCTGCGCGAATACCCTAGCCCGGTGACGGTGGCTGAGGTGGCTGCGTCGATTGGCACGGGCCTGGCCAAGGCTGCTCTGGCCGGAAAGATTGGGGATCAAGTGGTGGATACGAGCCACCGAATCACCCAGGACAGCGCGCTTTCCATCGTGACAGCCAAAGACCCAGAAGGGCTGGAGGTCATTCGGCACTCCACGGCTCACCTGCTGGCCTACGCGGTCAAAGAGCTTTTCCCTGACGCACAGGTGACTATCGGGCCAGTGATTGAAAACGGCTTTTACTACGACTTTTCCTACAAGCGGCCCTTCACGCCGGAAGATCTGGCGGCCATCGAGAAGCGGATGACCGAACTGGCTGCCAAGGACGAGCCTGTGGTGCGCCGTGTGTTGCCGCGCGATGAGGCGGTGGCTTATTTCAAGGGCCTGGGTGAGCATTACAAGGCCGAGATCATTGCGAGCATTCCGACCAACGAGGACGTCAGCCTGTATCGCGAGGGTGGCTTTGAAGACTTGTGCCGCGGCCCTCATGTGCCAAGCACGGGCAAGCTCAAGTTCTTCAAGCTCATGAAGGTGGCGGGTGCTTACTGGCGTGGCGATCATCGCAATGAGATGTTGCAACGCGTCTATGGGACCGCCTGGGCCACCAAAGATGAGCTGAACCAGTACCTGCACATGCTGGAGGAGGCTGAGAAGCGCGACCACCGCAAGTTGGGGCGTGAGCTTGATCTGTTCCACATCGATGAACACTCTCCCGGAACGGTGTTCTGGCACCCCAAGGGCTGGACGCTGTGGCAAGAGATCGAGCAGTACATGCGCCGCGTTTATCGCGACAACGGCTATCAGGAGGTCAAGGGGCCGCAAATCCTTGACAAGACGCTTTGGGAAAAGACCGGCCACTGGGATAAGTACCGTGACAACATGTTCACGACCGAATCGGAAAAGCGCGACTACGCGCTCAAACCAATGAACTGTCCGGGTCACATCCTGATTTTCAAACAGGGCATCAAAAGCTACCGTGACCTGCCGCTGCGCTACGGCGAGTTTGGTCAGTGCCATCGCAACGAGCCCACGGGCGGGCTGCACGGCATCATGCGCGTGCGCGGCTTCACCCAGGACGATGGTCACATTTTCTGCACCGAAGATCAGATTCAGCCAGAAGTGCTGGCCTTCACACAGTTGCTGCAAAAGGTCTATAAAGACTTTGGCTATGACGACATCATCTACAAAGTGGCCACCCGTCCAGACGCGCGCATCGGCTCTGATGAAAGCTGGGACAAGGCTGAAAGCGCCTTGATCCACAGCCTGGAGGCGTCCGGTTGTGTCTATGAAATTTCGCCTGGCGAAGGCGCTTTCTATGGCCCCAAGATTGAGTACACACTCAAGGACGCGATTGGTCGTCAGTGGCAATGTGGCACCATCCAGGTTGATTTTTCCATGCCCGAGCGGCTGGACGCGGAGTATGTTGGCGAGGATGGGGCGCGTCACCGTCCGGTGATGCTGCACCGTGCCGTCGTCGGTAGCCTGGAGCGTTTCATCGGCATTCTGATCGAGCAGCACGCCGGGGCGCTGCCCGTATGGCTGGCTCCGGTGCAGGTGGCTGTGCTCAACATCACGGACGCGCAGCAGGATTACTGTCGCGAAATTGCCGCAAAGCTGCAAAAAGCATTACCGAATCAAGACCTTAGGGTGACAACTGATCTGCGTAACGAGAAGATTACGTATAAAATCCGCGAGCATTCGCTGCAAAAGCTCCCTTATATCCTCGTTGCAGGTGACAAGGAAAAAGCGGCGGGCGCCGTGGCAGTACGTGCCCGGGGGAACAAAGACCTCGGTGTGATGTCGGTCGATGCATTTATTGGCCTGGTTTCACAAGACATTGCATCCAAAGCCTGACTCCAGATCGTAAAAACTGCTTAAAAGCGCGCCAAATGTGCGTGAGTGGCTATGCTTTTCATAGCTTTTTGATTGAAGGTGAGAACCATCGCTACCGAATTTCGTGATCGTCGCCAGCGCGAGGAGCGCAAGCACCGCTTGAACCGTGAAATCATGGCGCCCGAAGTGCGTCTGTCTGGCCCGGATAATGAGCCCCTGGGCATCGTCAGCCTGCAGGAGGCTCTGCGCATGGCGGGTGAGCTAGACGTGGATCTGGTGGAGATTGCAGCCACAGCCACTCCGCCAGTCTGCCGTTTGATGGATTACGGCAAGTTCAAGTATCAGGAGCAGAAAAAGGCGGCCGAGGCCAAGGCTAAGCAAACGGTCATCGAGATCAAGGAAGTCAAATTCCGCCCCGGTACGGACGACGGTGACTACAACATCAAGCTGCGCAACATCCGCCGGTTTCTGGCCGATGGCGATAAATGCAAGATCACGCTGCGTTTTCGTGGCCGCGAGATCACGCACCAGGAGCTTGGACTGGCTTTGCTCAACCGGCTTCGTGACGATTTGGCTGACAGCATCATGGTCGAGCAATTTCCCAAGCTGGAAGGCAGGCAGATGATCATGATGATCGCTCCCGCACGCAAGAAACCTGGTGGTAAACCAGCCGCCGACAACGCGGCGGCTACGGGCGATCACCCGGCATAACTGAATCAGGATTTGGCAAGCGCTTCTCGTGGGAAGTGCGGGCCGATAGGTGGTGCATATGCACCACCGCACGGCAGGCCAAGGCAGGCCGTTTGAAAAAGTGGCTCGGGGCCAACAAGGTTGCACAACGGTGTGCAAACGCCTCACGAGCACAATCAACAGGAGCATTTACATGCCCAAGATGAAAACCAAGAGCAGCGCGAAGAAGCGTTTTCGCGTTCGTCCGGGCGGCACGGTCAAACGTGGCCAGGCTTTCAAGCGCCACATCCTGACCAAGAAGACCACGAAGAACAAGCGCCACCTGCGTGGCATTGTGAACGTGCACGAAGGCGATATGGGTTCCATCGCAAAGATGTTGCCCTCCGCTGGCCTGTAATCAACTGACGAACAAGGAGAAAACATATGCCTCGCGTCAAACGTGGTGTAACGGCCCGCGCCCGTCACAAGAAGGTTCTCGCCCTGGCCAAGGGCTTCCGTGGTCGTCGCGGTAATGTCTTCCGCATCGCCAAGCAGGCGGTGATGAAGGCTGGGCAATATGCCTATCGTGACCGCCGCACCAAGAAGCGCGTGTTCCGCCAGTTGTGGATTGCCCGTATCAACGCCGCTGCCCGTGAACTGGGTCTGACATACAGCCAGTTCGCCAACGGCCTGAAGAAGGCGGCCATCGAGATCGACCGCAAAATGCTGGCCGACCTCGCGGTGCATGACAAGGCTGCCTTTGGCAGCATCGTGGAGCAAGTCAAGGCCAAGCTGGCCGCTTGAGTTCACGGTTGGTGGCTATTATTTGTATAGCTGCTAGCGCTCAAACAGCAAGGGCTAGAGCTTGAAAAGGCACTAGCCCTTGTTTCTTTTTCAAGAGTCGATATGAACGAATTGGATTCCTTGGTCGAAAGCGCGCGCGAGTCGTTCGCACGCTCCGCAACTCCCGCCGAGCTGGAAAACGCCAAGGCCCAGTTTCTGGGCAAGTCGGGCCGTCTGACCGAGCTCATGAAGGGCATGGCGCAGCTCTCGCCCGAGGATAAAAAGACCCGCGGCGCTGCGATCAACGTAGCCAAGCAGGCCGTAGAGGCCGCCTTGACGGCGCGCCGCCAGGCGCTGGCCGATGCCGAGCTGCAGGCGCAGCTCAAGGCCGAGGCGCTGGACGTGACGCTGCCCGGCCGCACGCAGGGGCGCGGCGGGCTGCACCCCGTGTCGCTCACGCTCGAGCGCATCGAGCAGATTTTCGGTTCCATGGGCTTCGAGGTGGCTGACGGCCCCGAGATCGAGACCGACTGGTTCAACTTCACGGCGCTGAATACGCCGCAAGACCATCCCGCCCGCTCGATGCACGACACCTTCTATGTGGAAGGCGGCACGCCGGACGCGCCCTATCTGCTGCGCACGCATACCAGCCCGATGCAGGTGCGCTACGCCGTTCAGCATGTCAAGAAACACCGCGGCCTGATCGACGCCGGCCAGGCCATGCCCGAGATTCGCGTGATTGCGCCGGGCCGCACCTACCGCGTGGACTCCGACGCCACGCACTCGCCCATGTTCCACCAGTGCGAAGGGCTGTGGATCGGCGAAAACGTGAGCTTCAAGGACCTGAAGGTCGTGTTCACGGATTTCTGCAAGACCTTCTTTGAAAGCGACGACCTGGTGCTGCGTTTTCGCCCCAGTTTCTTCCCCTTCACGGAGCCCAGCGCCGAGATCGACATCCAGTTCCAGTCGGGCCCGCTGGCCGGCAGGTGGCTGGAGGTGGCGGGCTCCGGCCAGGTGCACCCCAATGTGGTGCGCAACATGGGGCTCGACCCCGAGCGTTTCATCGGTTTTGCCTTCGGCATGGGGCCGGACCGGCTCACCATGCTGCGCTATGGCGTGAATGACCTGCGCCTGTTCTTTGACGGCGACATCCGTTTCCTGTCGCAGTTCCAGTAACGCAAGAAGTGAGCTGCCTGCGCTGGATTGCTCCGAGGATCAACCTGTTTTCAGGTTGAAAGACACGACAGAAAAGCGCGAAATGCTCTCTTTTTAATAGCACGCCAAAAAAGTCTGACTATGCAATTCCCCGAATCCTGGTTGCGCGAGTTCTGCAACCCGCCACTATCCACCCAAGAACTGGCCGACACGCTGACCATGGCCGGACTGGAGGTCGAAGGGCTGCAGCCCGTGGCGCCTCCTTTCACCAAAATCGTCGTGGGCGAGATCAAGGACGCCCAGCAGCATCCCAATGCCGATCGCCTGCGCGTGTGCCAGGTGGATGTCGGGCTGGGCGAGCTGCTCAACATCGTCTGCGGCGCGCCCAATGCCCGCGTAGGCATCAAGGTGCCCTGCGCCATGGTGGGCGCTGAACTGCCGCCCGTGGATGGCGAAGGTGGCGATGGCAAGCCCTTTGTCATCAAGGTGGGTAAGCTGCGCGGCGTGGAGAGCTTCGGCATGCTGTGCTCCGCGCGCGAGCTCAAGCTGTCGGAAGACCACGGCGGTCTGCTCGAATTGCCGCAGGACGCCCCGCTGGGCCAGGACATCCGCCAGTATCTGAATCTGGACGACACGCTGTTCACGCTCAAGCTCACCCCCAATTTGGCGCATTGCCTGAGCGTTTATGGCATTGCGCGCGAAGTATCAGCTCTGACGGGCGCGCCGCTGAAGACGCCGCAGTTTCCGCAGGCCGCGACCACCATCGACGACCGCCTGGCCGTGCGCGTGAATGCTCCCGACCTGTGCGGGCGTTTTTCGGGCCGCGTGGTACGCAACGTCAACCCGCGCGCCGCCACGCCGCAGTGGATGGTGGATCGGCTGGCGCGCTGCGGCCAGCGCAGCGTCGCGCCGTTGGTGGACATCTCCAACTACGTGATGTTCGAGCTGGGTCGGCCGTCGCACATCTTTGACCTGGACAAGATTCACGGAGACCTGGACGTGCGCTGGGGCCGGGCCGGTGAACAACTCAAGCTGCTCAACGGCAATACCGTCACCGTGGACGAAAAAGTGGGCGTGATCGCCGATGAGCGTGAGGTGGAATCGCTCGCCGGCATCATGGGCGGCGATGCTACGGCTGTGTCTGACGACACGCGCAATATCTACGTAGAGGCCGCTTTCTGGTGGCCTGAGGCCGTTGCCGGCCGTTCGCGCCGGTACAACTTCTCGACCGACGCAGGCCACCGCTTTGAGCGTGGCGTGGATCCCGAGTTGACCGTGGAGCACATCGAGCGCATCACGCAGCTTATCGTGCAGATCTGCGGCACGCCTGATACCGCCCTGGGCCCTATCGACGACCTGCGCGTGAACATGCCCGTGCAAAAGCCCGTGCGCTTGCGTGTGGCGCGTGCCGCCAAGGTCATCGGCATGCCGCTCACGCAGGCGCAGTGCGTGGACGCGCTCAAGCGCCTGGGCTTGCCGCTGGAAGAGGGCGATGGTTTCGTGACCGTGTTGCCGCCGTCGTTTCGCTTTGACCTGCGCCTGGAAGAGGACTTGATTGAAGAAGTGGCGCGCGTGGTGGGCTACAACAATCTGCCCACGACTCCGCCGCTGGCGCCCATCACCCCCAAGCTGCGTGCCGAGTCGCGCCGCAGCAATTTTGCAGTGCGCCGGGAGTTGGCGGCGCTGGGTTATCAGGAGACGATCAATTTCAGCTTTGTCGAAGAGCATTGGGAGAAAGAGCTGGCGGGCAACGCGGCGCCGATCAAGCTGCTCAACCCCATCGCCAGCCACCTGAGCGTGATGCGCTCGTCGTTGCTGGGCTCGCTGCTACAGGTGCTTAAGTTCAACCTGGATCGCAAGGCCAGCCGCGTGCGCGTGTTCGAGCTGGGCCGTGTATTCCTGCGCGACGCCAGTGTGCAAAACACCGACCGTACGGTGGAGGGTTTTGCGCAGCCCATGCGTGTCGCGGGCCTGGCTTACGGAGCGGTCGATGCGCTGCAGTGGGGGCGCAAGGACAAGGCGGCGGACTTCTACGACGTCAAGGGCGATGTACAGGCGCTTTTTGCGCCGCTGCGCCCCACATTCGAGCCCGCGACGCACCCGGCCCTGCACCCGGGTCGCTGTGCCCGGGTGCTGCTGGACGGGCAGCCCATCGGTTTCGCGGGCGAATTGCATCCGCAATGGCGCCAGTCGTGGGATCTGCCTGCGGCACCGGTGATGTTCGAGCTGGAGCTGGATGCCGTGGTGCAGCGCAAAGTGCCCAGCCTGCGCCCGGTGGCCAAGCGCCAGTTGGTGGAGCGCGACGTTGCCGTGGTGGTGGCCGAGCGCGTCACGCACGACGAAGTGATGCGCGCCATTGGCGGTGCGCTGGCGGCCGACCTGCTGCGTTCGGCGGTGCTGTTTGACGTGTTCCGTCCCCAGCCGCTGCGCGCTGGCGAGACTGCGCCTGCTGCCGGTTTGGCCCAGGGTGAAAAGAGCTTGGCGATTCGGCTGACGCTGGGCAGCGATGACGTTGCGTTGACCGATGCGGAGATCGAGGCGGCCGTGCAGGCAGTGCTACAGGCACTGACACATCAGACTGGTGCGAGGTTGCGATGACATCCGGTGCGCAGCCAGACGCGATCGAGTTAGCTGTGGAAAGCCTGGAGTCCCCTGCGCTGACCAAGGCGCAATTGGCGGATCTTCTGTTCGAGCACATCGGTTTGAACAAGCGGGAGTCCAAGGACATGGTGGACGCTTTCTTCGACCTCATCGTGCAAAGCCTGGTGGATGGGCGGGATGTGAAATTGTCGGGGTTTGGCAACTTCCAGATCCGCACCAAGGCGCCGCGGCCTGGTCGCAATCCTCGCACGGGGGAGGCAATTCCCATAGATGCGCGACGCGTGGTGACCTTTCATGCCAGTACAAAGCTCAAGGAGCAGGTGCAAACCCCGCCCAAAGCCTGATGTGGTTGCCTACGGCCCATGTTGATGGGTTGCGCCCTGATCAAGTGAGCGGTACCTGTAGTACTGCAGTACGCTAACCACTTCTTTTTCGCCCCTGCGCAACTGACATGAGTACCTCGCTGCCTTCCATTCCGGCCAAGCGCTATTTCACGATCGGTGAAGTGGCTGAGCTTTGTGGGGTCAAGCCGCATGTCCTGCGTTATTGGGAGCAGGAGTTCACGCAACTGCGGCCCATGAAGCGACGGGGGAATCGGCGCTACTACCAGCACCACGAGGTGCTGATGATCCGGCGTATCCGCGACCTGTTGTACGACCAGGGCTTTACCATCAGCGGTGCTCGCAATCGGCTGCAGGATCAATCGCTTGATGTCACTGACTTGCCCGCTATCGCGCAGCAAGAGTTGGCCACGCCCGCAGCCCAGCCGGGTGATGTACTGCTTGTCGGGGAACCACTGGGGCCGGTTCAATTAAGAAAAGAGCTGGAAGAAATTCGCTCTATTCTTGTCGAAGGCTGATTTTTCAGTATAGAATTTGCGTCTTGTCGGCGTGTAGCGCAGCCTGGTAGCGCACTTGCATGGGGTGCAAGGGGTCGCGAGTTCGAATCCCGCCACGCCGACCAATAACGATAAGGGCTCCTAGCTATCAAGTTAGGAGCCCTTTTTCTTTGTTCGGCAGCCAGGGGTCCACCCAGGGGTCCACCAGTTCTGGGACGGGATGGGCTTCCCTTGCGACATAGATGGGTGCAGAAACCCGAAGCGCACACGTATTCCCTGCATGCTGTAGAGGGTTTTGCGCTGGATGGGCTGGTGAACTGGTTACGTGCCCCGTGTCCGGTTTCGTTCTTGCGCGTTGCATTGGCCTGGTAAGAAGCGTCTCACCTTTAGCGCTGCTCGATTTCTCCGGGATCGGCGTGCTTGGCGCGCATTGTGGAGATCCAAGTGCTCAGGGCGCGAACTCGCGTGTAGATGCCGGCTCCCTGATGCTTCGCGCAGTCGACGCCGCGGCTGACGATGCCGATCACGAACTGTCGGCCGCCCAGCTCAGCCACGAGCGGTCCCCCGCTGTCGCCGCTGCATGCGTCCTCGACGTTCCCCCCTGCACAGATCATCAGCGTGTCCGCCAGCGGAGGTATCCCAGGACCCGATGCTTGGCATGTCGCGCCGGGATGGATGGTGACGTTCGCTGCCAGCAAGTCGGTGGAAAACACCCCCGATTCCGTGATACCCCAGCCGAAGACCTGGGCCTTCGCTCCTACGGCGTCCAGCGACGCTTCGGCCGCGGAGGCGAGTTCCAGCGGTTTTGCCGCGATGGGCTGGTCGAGCTTGAGCAGCGCGGCGTCGAAGCGCCGGGACGAGGCGCTGTATTCCAGTCCCTGGTGGTAGTAGGTCTCGAGTTCGTTGACCCGGCGCACGGTTCGCGCCGGATCATTGAGATTCCGCGTATTGGCGATGACGCGGACGTCGGAGGCGTCGATGCCATCAAAGCAGTGGGCGGCGGTGAGAACCCAGCGCGATGCAATGACCGCGCCTCCGCAGCGGATTGCATCGGGGGTCTTGCGCAGCACGATTGCCACTTGCCAGGATAGCTCCAGCGATGGATCGGGCTTGAAGCCCTTGTAGATATAGGGCTTGGTGCCTTCCTGCCAAGCGGCCGCGAGGGCGAGGCCGCCGCAGCCCGCCACAGCGAGGCCGAGGAACAGCCGCCTCCTATTGGTTGCGGGCCTTGTCGAAGGAGCCATACAAACTGTCCAATGCGCTCAGATCCTTGGTGGCAGCGAACAGCGCGTCAACCAACTCGCTGGGGCTTGACGGACCGGCCTCGATAGCCCGCGTGTAGGTCCAGTACCAAGTGCGCAAGCTGGCTAGAGTCCGGTCGGCGATCGTGAGAGCGCCCAGCACCTTGGCGTGCGCTGCTGCGGTCTCGGCGAACGCGTCTGCGGCCTGCAGGTTGAGAGTGCGGGGCAAGGCCGGGTTTCGTGCATCGCGTAGCAGTAGCAAGGCCTTGCGCTCAAGGTATTGAAGGTGCTCGCGCAGCATACGGGAGTAGGCGCTGCGCGCACCCGGTGGTACTTTGGACTTGCGCAGCTCCGGATCGTTGGCGATGGCGCCTTGGCTCGTGCTGGAATCGAGTTGGTCCAAGGCGACAGCCACCTCTGCCTTGTAGATGGCGACGTACTGGCGTAGCGCGGCAGCGCGAAGCTCGCGGTCCGCGATCTGCTCGATCTTGAGGATGAGCGCGCCGACTGCTTGGATCACAGCTACCGAGCCCAACGCCTTGACATCCGTGCCGAAATCAGGCCCAGTGATCTCCGCAGCAAAGTTCTGTCGGATCACAGTGCCGCAGTCCAATTCGCGCTTCACGATATCGGCCTCCTGCTCGGCCGCGTCCTTCCGGCGTTGTATTTCCCGGGCCTGGTAGTCGCCCAGTGCAGTGAGGCTGTTGAGCGTCTTCTGTGTGGTGGCGATGCTCTGCTGATAGCCCGAAAAGCTGGCATCGGGTTCCTTGCTGAGCACGGTCAGCTGCCGCTGGAATGCGTCCAGCGCATCGAGCGCTTCTGCCGGAATCGGTGGAGGCGGCGCGCACAGCGCGCTGATCATGCCATTTAGTTCAGTGGCGTCCACCTGGCTGTTGAGAATGGGCGCGGCTGCGTAGAACGCCATCCGGGCAGCGTCCGCCTCGGCCTGACGTTGTCGCAGTTGTGAAATGACGGGGCTCACTTTCTCCGTGAGCGCCTTCTGCTGGCTGAATGTGGCACAGCCGCTCGCTAGCAGCGAGAGACCAGCCGCCGCCGCTGCCTTTGAGATCCGCTTCATCATCCGCCCCTCCGTTGGTTGCATTTCCGATACGAAGGGAATGTAAACGTCATTGCCAAAAGCGACAAAGAGGATTTGTCATCGGGAAATCCGCCCGTTCACGCTCGCGGCACCTGTGCCATTCGCGGCCCGCGCAAGTGCCTCAGTCGATTCAAGCGGTTCGGCAGCGCTCTCAAGCTGTGGGGCACGCGCGAGCCATCGCAGTGACACCGTGCTGGCGGTCATCTGCCTGGACAACGCCGAGGTGATCTCCATCAAAGAGCGCAAGCGTTAGCCGACCGTGTGCCGACGGTCGCTTTCGACGTGATCGAGGCTGCAGTCCGCGAGACGCAGACGGCAGTCTAGGATTCGCAGGGCTCCCAGGAAGATTGAGGAACTCGGACATTCGACGGCGCCAGCCGACCATATCGTGTGGTGAGAGGCTGGAAGGCCCTTGGAGGTCTTGACATGAAGGTCGCCGCTGATAGGGTAACTGTCAGGAGGTGCTCATGCGAAAAGCCATCTTCCTCTTCTTCCTGCTGCTGGGCGTCGGCGCTGGGTACCTGCCTGCACGCAACGACGACTGGGGCCTGCGCATCGTCATGATGGCCGTGGGCGCGCTGTTCGGCGGAGCAATCGGCGGTGGGTTGTCGCAGGTCGGGAAGCGGCGACGGCGCCTTCCACTCCATGCGGAAGAAGAACTTGAACCGATTCCTGGAATGGGCACGTCAGGTCGAGATCTCGCTGCCAATTACTGGCGCGATGAAGGCCATCCACAGTTCATGAAGCCACCTCGGCCCGAGTATGGGAACCACATGCTCGACGCGGACAAGAACCTCTGATCAGCTATTTTTTCAGGGCCTTCTTTACAGCTTCTTTCGCTTCATCGATCAACGGCGCGGCATCCTCTTTGACCTGTTTACCCGTTTGCATCATCAGGGAGCGCTCGGACGCCAGGGTGCCGTCGGGCGTCCTCGTGATCTGTGCCTTGCGGTCGAATGTTCCCTGATCGGCCGAAGTGGTTGCCCGGATACGTTTGCCTTCCTCCCGAACCGTGCTGCGCATTGATGAAGCCGAACCCGCCGTCGGCGTGGGTGGCGTGGCACCGCCACCGAACCGGCGCACGTCACCCTGATTTGATTGGTGGCGTCCTGTGAGGTCGGGTGCCAATGCCGGATCGCCGGAGTTCCGCAAGTGCTGGGCCTGAAGGTCCCCAAAGGCCATGGGCACCGCAGTGCCGTCCGAGAACACGCTATGGGGGCGCAGGGACTGCCGGGCCAGTTCCGCTTCCATAAGCACGCGCGCCGAGGCGCTGTTGCCGCCGTACTGCTCGGCGTAGCGGGTGAACATGGCGAGGTTGTGCGGGTCCTGGGCGATGTCGATGGCGATAGTCTCGCCCCGTTCGTAGGCGGTCGAGACGCGCTCCGCAAAGGCGCTTCGCTCCGCGAGGCTTGCGTCGGCACGCTCCGAACGTGCCGCAGTCGAGGAAAGGCGGGCGGAAAGATCCTGCGCTTCGCGCGCATCGCTGGCGATGACGTTCATGAAGCTCCTGTCCTGGGAGGCTCGGTCGCCGAACTGCTTGAACTCGGCGAGTTGCTCGCTGTTCATTGACGTGAGGACTTTCTGTTCGGCTGCTGACAGGCCCGACATGTAGTTCTTGTCGGCTGAGGCTGTGCCGTTGAGGCTGGCAATGGGGGTGTTGACGCCCAGGCGGCCCGATGCGCCAAGAGCAATCCGCGCAACCTGCGATTGCGTGAGGCCGGTGGTATCCGCCACGCTCTTGCTGATTTGGTCGAGCCGGTTGAGCGTCTCGCCGAACTGCTCGAAGCTACTTGACGTGGAGCCGTTGCTGCTACGCGATGACCGCAGCTTGGCCACGCCTTTCGTGAATGCCTCCGCCAGCACGGACGAGCGCTCGCTGCTGGCTGCCACAGCCTCGCTGCGCGCGGCATCCACCTGCCGACTGGCGTCCTGCACGTCCTGTTCGGACACCCGCATCGACACGACCCGCGAGGCGTAGCCCTGGTTGCGCAGCAGGCTCACCGCCGTCATGCCCGTGAGAGCGTTCGACGAGAAGGTGTTGCCGCTCAGGTCGTGTTGCCAACTGCCCATGAAGGCCGAGGTGCGGTTGGGCGCGAGCTGCATCTGGTCCATGGAGACGTTGCCGAGCGACGTGTTGCCCACCGTAGCTGCCGAGGTCGAACCCGACAGCGTGGCCTGCAGCCCCGACAGCCCGCCCACCAGCGCCGTGCCGAAGTTCTCCATCCTCTTCAAGGCGGCCCAGGCCACGAACGGGATGCTAATCGCCAGGTACCCGACGATGGCCTCTCCCGACAGCGCACGTGAGTAAATCACCGAGGCCGTTTGCAGCGCCAGCGCTTTCGCGCCGGTACCCAGGTCCGCCGCGGCTGCCAGGTCGTAGGCCGCGTAGATCGAGGCCATGTAGTTGAGGATGGCGTACAGCGGCGGCCAGAGCTGGATCCAGATCAGGATCGACGCATACCCCTTGAACGCCATCATCGTCTCGCGGCCGCTGGTGAGCAGCAGCAGGAGCACGAACAGCGGGAACATTGCGTAGGTGACCGCTTCGATCACGTTGCGGAAGACGGGCAGCGCCTGCTCGGCCACCTTGCCGTAGTTCAGCCATGAAGCGTTCATCTGAGCCACGGCCTGGGCCCGCCCCACGGCCAGCACCATGGAGGCCGGGTCGTTGACCTTCTGCCCGACGATCTTGCCGGTGTCCTCCAGCGCGTTGAGCATCGCGTTTTGCCGGATGATGTCCGCGGCAGTGGCCGATGCGTTGGCGATGCTGTTCTTGAGGTAGGCCTGCTGGATCTGGCCTGCGATCGCGGCTGCCGCCGCGGTGCCGGGCAGCGTCGGGTTAAGCTGGAAGGCCAGGCGCCTCTGGATGCGCTGCAACTGTGCCGGCAGCCGACCATTGAGGCTCTGGTACACGTTCGGGCAGGTGTCCACGCCCACGGCTCCGCCTGCGCCCGTGAGCGTGCTGAATCGCGCAGGGTTGGGTGAGGCCATCAGCGGCCAGACATCGTTGGAGGCGGAGAATGTGGCCGGATCGAGCGAGCCGTCGATCAGGTCGTACATCGCGCAGTTGTGAATGAAGTTCACGAGGTCCGTGCGGAAGGCGGGATCCTGGAACACCACGTTGCCGGTCTCCCTGACGAGGCGGTTGCCGAACATCAAACCGTTCTGCTGGTAGGAGAGCTCCGAAGGCAAGGCCCCCGCTCCAGGGATCACCTGGAAGGCGGTCTCGAATAGCCCGGTGAGCGTGTGTCCGATGGTGCTGGTCAGGCTGCCCAGCAGCGCCACCCCGAAGGGCACGTTGTCCACGACCTTGACCGGCGAGCCGCCGGTCTTGTCGACGATGCCCACGGTGACCTTGGGCACAATCAGGATGCCGAAGACCAGCACCACGGAGGCGAGCCACTTCCAGCCTTGGAGCTTTTCAGGGGCAAACGCGTAGGCGATGAGCGCGGCGACGAAGCCGCAGAAGGCCACCGCCGCGACGGCTGAGGCGTAGTCGCCGGAGGCGTGAATCGCGGCGGACGCGTTGAATACTCCGAACAGGCTGTCCGCGTTCTGGTAGGCGTAGATCTCCCACATGGTCGTGCCCTACCATCGGCGTCAACGCGACAGGTGGGCCGCCTGCTGGCCCAGCATGTCCATCACATGCTGGGGCATGCTCGAGCGCAACTGGCGCTCCAACTGCTCCAGGTGGCTGGCGACGGCGCGGTAGGAACCGACCTTCGCATACAGGAGGTTCTTCTCCTGGGAGATCTGCAGCAGGATGGCCTGGGCGCGCTGGCGGATCTGGTTGGCCTGGTCGCGCTGCGTCTGCTGCAGCGTGTAGTCCTTCGCCAGGGCCGCCATGCCCAGGCGCAGGTTCCTTTCGAGAAAGACGTGGGCGTAGTCCGCCGCGATCACGTCGCGGTACTGGCCGATCAGGCTGTCGGCCAGACCCGAGCCCGGGATGCTGGTGCCCACCGAGAGCATCTTGTAGACCGGCTCGGTGGTCTGGTTGACGAAGCCGACCTCGGCGGAATTGTTGGGGATGGCCGTGCGGGTGGCGATGCGGTCGGCGATCGAGCGCATCATGGTCTCCACGCGCGCCGTGAAGGGCACGTGGTCGTAGGCGGTGTTGGTCGAGACGACGTCGCAGGTCGAATAGTCGTTGCAGCGCAGCAGGTGCTGGATGACGTTGTTGCCCGATCCGGCGGCCTGGCCGTAGAGCAACTGGCTGATCGACGTCAGGGTCGGTGCGATCGGCTCCGGGTCGCGTCCCGATTCCTCGGGGTAATAGATGACGGTGCCGACCATGCTCATGATCAATTCACGCCCTGCGTCGTCGAGGGAGGAGCCGGTGTACTGCAGCGCCTTCCAGGTCAGGTTGCCCACGAAAGGCGCCTTGTTGCGCACATTGGCATCGCCCGATGAGCGGGCAGAAGACAGGATGCTGGGCCGGTCGGTCCAGCAACGGCGGCGGGCAGCGTCGCGGTCGCTCTCAAGGCCCATCTCCATCGCCAGGTCCGAGCAGGTTTCCTGCGAGCTGTAGCCCACAGCCTCGGCCGCGCTGCTGACGATCGCCTTCGCGGTCTCGCAAGAATTGATGCGGGCATTGTTGATCCAGGTCTCCAGCCCCTTCGCCCACTTGGTCAGGCCCCCGAGGAGTGGGGACACGGCCTCGAGCGCGAGCTGGAACGCAATGCCGGGCAGCGCGGCCGTGATGTTGCGCAAGAGGTTTTTGAACTCCTGTGCGGAGATGTGCGAGAACGAGCCGCCGAACACGTCGATCCCGCCGCAGCCCGCCTTCACGCTCGGAAACTGGATCGCCGCGAGCTGATAGACCTTGTTGGGCGATCGCATCATGAGCGAGCCGCCGGTGTAGGTGTTGTAGGTCTGCCCGCGAAATGCTCCCGGTGCGGTGTAGTTGCCGATGGCGCCCAGGTTGTTGAACATGTCATTGACCTCGCTGTTGAGGTCGGCGCGGGCGGGCAGCGTGGCGGATAGCACGACCAGGGCCGCGGCCAGCGCGACGGCCTTGCGAGCACGGACAGGGCGGGAGGGACGGGACATGGAAACCTCCTAGGGCAGGGCCAGGTGCTGGGTCGCGCCGGGCAGCATGGCCTCGCCGGTGGGCGAGGAGACGATGGCGATGCGCTCGAGCAGCTGCGACTCGGAGAGCACGCCGGATCCGATCGGGGTGATCTTTCCGGTGGTGGGCTGGGCCAGGAAAACGGCCGGCACCTGGGTCACCTGCAGAGCCGTGGCGATGCCGTTGTCGGGGCGGGCGCGCGGGAAGCCCGGCATCGGGCCGCCGTCCACGCTCACGGGTACGACCTGGATGCCGTGGCGCGCCTCGAATGCCTGCAGGGTGGGCGCGAAGGCGTGGCAGTAGGGGCAGTCGCTGCGATAGAAGAAGATGATCACGTGGTCGCGGCCCAGCTCGGCGACCGAGGCGGAGCGGTCGGTCCGCTGCTGGCGCTCGAAGACCTCCAGCGCCTGGGCGTTGACGGGCCGGCCCTGCAATGTCGGATCGAGCTCGGGCGTGGCCCAGGCCACGCGCTGCGCCACGTCGGCGAAGTAGGAGGCGCGGTTCACCACCTGCATCTCCAGCTCCATGTAGCGCCGCACGTTGGACTCGGTCGGTCGCATGATCGCGATGTTGCGCAGGTCTTCGAGGGACTTTTGCAGCCGCTCGAATTCCACCAGCTCGGGCGGGCGGGGCGGATCTGCCGGTTTGGTTGGCCTTGCCGGGACGGCCTGCGCGCGTGGCGGCGCGGGCTCCTCCAGCGGAGGGTCTTCGTAGAAGTGCCAGCCGCGCCAGCGGTCGGACCAGTAGGGGCGGGGCTCGACCTGCCCAGCGGCAGGGGCTGCTTCCTGGGCCGCGGCCGTGACCAGCGCCATTGCCAGTGCCAGGATCGGCAACAACCGCAGGTACGCGTAAGTGGGGCAGCTCATCATGGCGTCCTCACAGCAGCGACTTCGGCGGCAGGCCGTCGAGGCAGTAGTTGATACCGAATTCGATGGTCTGCTTGCGCGGCACCGCAACGTCGGGCAGCTTTAAGCCCGCCTGCCAGAAGAGCACCTTGAGTCGGCTGCAGCCCGTCTCCCGGTAGCGCTTCACGGTGGACACATCGATATAGATCGGCGAGGTGGCCTGGAAATGCCGGGTGATCGCATCCGCCACTTTGCCGATGAGTACGCCGTGGGCTGCCCCGTCCGTGGACTGCAAGGCCGCCAGCAGGACGGGCCGTGCATCGGTCACGGGCGTGCGGATCGGCTCGGCATGCGCTCGCGTGGCGAGAAGGAGGATCACGACGATACCTGCGAAGCGGGATCTGGCGCGGGTGGCGGTATTCTTCATTGGCATCTTCCTTCGCCGTAGTAGCAGTTGCTCGCGCGACCGACGGCGCCGCCTTGCATCGCTCCTGCGCTAGGCAGGTTTGGCACGATCGACGCGTAGAACTCGGTGAGATCCATCTGCGCGAAGTTCAGGCTCTGCAACTGCGCGATCGTGAAGCCCGAACAGTCCGGCGCTTCGGCCGTGCCCCACCACTTCGCGACCTGCAGCCGACCCTGCTCATTGATGATCCTGGCCAGGGCCGAGTTGAAGCAGCACTTGGTCGTGGTGTGCGTGATGCAGGAGACGCATTTGCCCAGGATGCGGATGCAGGATGAGCAGTAGGTGCCGACCGTATGGCACAGCCGTGCGCCTTCCTTCATCGCCAGCTTGCCTTCCTCTTCGTCGCAGGAGATCGCAGACATCACCACGTAGATGACGATCGCGATGACCAGGCTCCATGGGTCGAAGGCCACCACCACGCTCTCTCCGGCATAGAGCACCGACGAGCCGGCAGGCAGGGCCGTGCCATTGATAGCCACCGTGACGCCATAGGTGGTAAAGCTGCCTGAGAATCCGCCGCTCATCAGCAGCGCCTGCATTCCGTGGTAGAGGAAGTCGCGGTTGCCGGAATTCATCAACACATCGAAAACCAGTCGCGAACCCACCCCGAATAGACTCTGGTTGCTCATGCCCCGGCCCGAGGCGTCCGACATGCAGCAGTTGTTGAGCAGGCGGTCGCGGCAGCGGTTGGCTTCGCCCCGGAATACCTGGAGGTTGTCCGTATCGAGGTAGACCCCTGCCTCGCGTCCCGCTTCCAGGAAGGACATGGCCCTCGCGAAGTCGGCGTCGTTGGTGTACGTGGTATTGAAGCAGCTGCCCGCGATGCAGAAGACGTCGATCGGGCAGTTGCGCGCCGTCACCGCCGAGCCCGGGGCCACCGGGCAGCTGTAGGTGTTCTCCGCGATTTCGCAGGTGCCCGTGGCCGGGTTCATCTGGCGGCAGACGGTTCCCGATGGCGTGCAGCCTGCCGCGGCCAGTGGCGCGCACTCGTCGGTGGGCGTCCCGTACTGGCAGGAGAGCGAGGTCTCGTAGCGCCAGCACGCGCGTGTGACCGAAGCCCCGTCGATCACCTTGGTGGCCGGCCCGTCGGCGCAGCGCGCCGCGCCGGTGACGGCGCAGCGGCCGTCGCTGTCGAGTGCGGGGCACTGCTCATCCCATTGGTCCGACTCGGTCACCGTGGTGTGGGGCCGCTCGAAGCTCAGCGTCATCTGCGGGATCGGGCCGTACAACGCGTTCAGCCGGAAGCCCACGATGGGGCGGTTGCTGCCAAACCGCCAGTAAGAGGCCGAATAGGTGCCCGTGACGTCCTGGCCCGGCGCGTCGTTCGGGTCGGTGCTGGGGGCATAGCAGCGGCCCTCGTCGAGGTAGGTGGTCTGGATGTCGCCGGCATCACCGCCCGAGCCGGTCGTGTGCGCGATGCGGTCGCCGCTCTGCGTGCCCGAAGGGCAGGCGCCATACACCTCCAGGAACGGCCGCTCGTTGGTGCAATTCATGTCCCCCGAGTCGCCCCCGCCGCCCGTGCAGACCTGGCGGTACTCCTGCGCGATGAAGCCGGTCAGCCGGCAGGCATCGCCATCACAGCGGTTGTTGACGACCCAGACACCGTTCTGGCCGCCCGGCGGCCAGGCGGGGTTGGGCAAGGGGGCCACCATCTGCGGGAACACCAGTCCCGAGCCCACATCGACGTCGAAGAAGGCCACCGGCACACCGGCGTTGGTCACCCGGAAGCGCTGGCCCGAGGCCGGCTGGTCGGGCTTGCACTGCACGCCCAGTGCGACGCTGCCGGAGGCCGCCTGGGCGAACCACTCGCCCGGCGGGCAACTGCTGGTGCGCGAGATCGATACCGACAGCGTGCGGGCGCACGACTGGGCAGTCGCGCCGCTGTACTGCCGGCACACGCGGGTCTCCGTCGCGGGCGTGGCCACGGTCTCCACCTGGCAGCCGCTGTAGTAGCTCGCGATGTCCTCCAGGGCCGTCGAGGGGTTGGCCGCCACGCGGCGCGCGTCGAGGACAGCCGGGTCGTAGGGCGAGACGGGCTCGCGCGGTGTGTTGGCCGAGGCCCGCGCGCCCAGCAGCGCCTGGCACACAGGATCGTTCGGGGTGGTCGCGCAGGCCGCGAGCCGGGCGCTGGTCTGGCCCGAGAGGTTGGGCTGGCCGTAGTAGCCGCGCTCGGGCGGCGTCGTGGTGTAGCCCGGCACCACCGCCGATGCGTCGGGGGCGTTGATCGTACCGCGGATCACCGGGTTGGCGGCCTGGCCCGCGGCTGTGCCCTCGGCATGCGGACCGGTTTGCGCGACCGTCTGCGTCGTGACGAAGCAGGCCAGCGTGAGCCAGACCACGGCACGGCGCAGGAGGAGGACGAGGGCGGGGCGCATGGCGGGCTCCTACTCCTTCAGCCGTTGCAGGAAACCCGCGGCATCGCCCTGGAACGCCGGGGCGGTGCGCACCATGTGCTCCAGCGCGTAGTCCAGGCTCACGTCGCCCGCCGTGCGCAGGAAGGCCTCGGGTGGCGCGCAGGTACCGCTGGCGCAGGACACCGGCCGCGTGCCGTCGCGCACGAGCACGAAGCTGGGCACGCGCACGATGGAAAAACGGTCGAATGCCGGGGGGTCGATCTGCACCGCCACCTGGCGCGTACCGATGAGCGGCTGCAGTTGCGCCACGGTCTCGCGCAGCGATCCCTTGACGAGGCCGCGTAGGATGACCGAGGCGCGGGCGCGCGCGGCCTGATCGATCAGGCGCTGCAGGGCGGGCCGTGGCATCGACAGGCTCACGAAGACGAACAGGCCCGGCCCGCGCGCCAGCCCTTCGGCGGCCTGCATCGCGTCGACCTGCGAGGCGTAGCCTCGCGCCAGCGCTTCGAGGTCTATCGGCGTGCGCGTCGCCGGCTGGGGCAGGGCCTCGATGGCCGGCGCCGACGGCACGGGTGCCGCTTTCAGCTCGGCCTCGCCCGGCTCGCGATGCCTGCGCCGCGCCTGCTCGATGTCCTGCTCGGTGACGGTGGGCTGCTCGCGGCGCACGCGCTCGAGGTCGGCCTCGGTGATGTCGGGTCCGGCGGCCGTTGCCGCCGTCGCGTGCAGCGCCAGCGCCAAGGCCGAGGCGATCCGGTGTCGCGAGAGAAGGTCAGTAGCCCACACAGCAGTTCCTCTTTCTGAACAAGATGAAGCTGAAGTCCTCGCCTCGTACCGGGTACTCCTTGCCAGCGCTCCAGGTGACGGTCTGGCGGCCGAAAGGCTGGCAGCACTTGCCGGTTTCCTTTGACGTGGCCGGGATTGGATGGGTGAGCTGGGTCTTGTAGGCGGCCTTGTCCATGACGGGCAGGAAGTACGGTCCGCACAGGCCGGGTGTGCCGTGCCAGCCCCAGGCGATCAGCTCGCGGTGCATCTTGGCCGTCAGCCGCTGTGCCATCAGCGCGGCGGTGCGCACGCCGCCCAAGTGGTACGGAACATGGCCGTTCATGGGATAAAGGCCGCCCTGGCAGCCGGCGCACCAGAACATCTCCCGGATCCCGAAGCCAAGCGAGGCCGCCACGCAGTCGGCAGCGCAGGCCGCGATGGCCACCGGATTGGCGAACAGCACGGCGTCCGGGTTGATGATCAGCGTGAGTTCGTCGTCGGCCCAGAGCGGGTCGACCTCCGTGAGGTAGGCCAGGTCGAAGCTGCCCTTTTCCAGGCAGGGGAAATCGGTGACCACCTCCAGGTAGTAGAGGACGGGGTTCACGTAGAAATGGGCCTGGTAGAAACTGCCACCATCGCCATCGCCCTCGGACCGTGTGAATCGCGCGGCCTCGGGTGCCGGGATGCCGGGATTGAGGTCGATGCCGCCGAGCGAGGTCAGGCAGAAGGGCTTGCGCACGGCCTCGACGTGCCGGGCCGGCTCCCAGAAGCCGACCGACAGGCCGATCACCGGGTTGACGCCGCAGGTGCACAGCGGGCTGCCGGGGTTTTCGATGTCTTCCTGCGAACCGAAGTCGCCGATGCGGGCGCTGCCGATGCTCAGCGGCAGGATGCAGCTCCAGCAGATGTCCGTGATGGGGTTGGGGAACTTGCCGGTGCAGGTGGTCGCGCCTGCGGCAGCGCCGCCTGCAGCCAGGGCCAGTCCGGACAGCCATCGGAGCAAGGAGGTGAACCAGGGGCGCTTCATTGCGTCACCTCCATTTCGTCGATGCGCAGCCGCTTGCCCTCCTGCGAGACGAGGGCGGGCACCTGTGTGATGCCCAGGCGCCGCGTGAGCATCCCCTGCTGGTCGTAGTAGACGGGGACGCGCCAGGACTTCATGAGATCCAGGTAGGAGCCGCCGGTCAGGATCGGCTTCACCTTGCCCTGGTAGTGCGTCATCAGCTCGCGTGCGCGGCGGACTTGGCGGCTGTCGCGTGCGTCGAAGAACAGCAGGTGGCGCGAGAGGGACACGATGTCCAGCGGATTGGCCTTTGTGCCCGCGGCGAACAGCAGCTCGCCCTGGGCGCCCAGGAGGTTGCGGTCGAGCGTGTACGTGGGGTTGAAGTAGAAGGTGCGCGGCGTGGCGGTGGTCCGCACGCTGGCTACCGGCACGGGATTCCTGACGATGTCGGTGCCGCGGGCGCGCGCCTCTTGCTCGATGCGGGCCAGTTCGCCCGAGCGTTCCTTGTCCCGCAGGCGCTCCTCGATCATGCGAAGAAGGTGGGGCTCGGCGATCTCGTAGGTCGGCCCCAGGGTGCCGAGGTCGGTGGCGAGCGTGGGCAGGCCGGTCCCGGCCAGCAGGGCGATGGCGAAAGAGGCGGTGCGCTTCATCGCGCAGCTCCCCGCGGGCACGGGATCTGTGCGATCCACCGGTCCCGCGCCGCCTTGTTTTGCTGGTGGGCGGCGCGAATCAGCCCCATCAGCGCCGGCTGGCCGTCACCCTCGGACAGGGCCTGCCGCAGCTCGGTCGAGGTCGGCGCGCGGCCGCAGCGCAGTTGCGCGGCGGCGAGGTAGGTGCGGGCTCCCTGCTCGGC
This sequence comes from Diaphorobacter sp., assembly GCF_050251835.1. Classification (NCBI taxonomy): domain Bacteria; kingdom Pseudomonadati; phylum Pseudomonadota; class Betaproteobacteria; order Burkholderiales; family Comamonadaceae; genus Diaphorobacter; species Diaphorobacter sp. The sequence continues at coordinate 80,778 of NZ_JBFWLZ010000007.1, forward strand.
GGCCGGGGCGATCTGCCGCAGCAGGCCGAGGTAGTCGGCCAGCGGCATGTCATCGGCGGGCGCGGCCGTGGAAGGCGTGCTCACCGGACCGAAGGCCGGGCTGGTCTGCGCCCGCCCGGGATTCGAGGCCGCCGCCAGAATAGCCAGCAGGAGGCCGAGGCTGGCGCCCACGCGGGGGGCGATGCTGGATTTACGGGGCATGGTCCGACTCCTCAGAAGATCGGCTGGACGATGCCCAGCACCTGCCCATCGCGCACCAGTCCGCTCTCGGCATAGCGCGAGTCGAAGCTGTGGAGCCCGATGCCCTGGACGTAGTAGTGGCCCGGCGGGATCACCACCGGGGCGATGGGCGCGAGCGGATGGCCGTCGTAGGCGTGGGTCTTGGCCCGGCCCACGGCTTCGCCGTTGACGAAGACCGTGCGGTCCGAGACCGTGACCACATCGCCGGGAACGCCGCGCACCCGCTTGAAGAAAGGCTGGCCGCGCAGGCCGCGGTAGTGCGCCTGTGCCTCGCCAGCAAAGGCGAAGACGATCAGGTCGCCGCGCCGCACGGGCCTCTGCTGGAACTGCATCAGCGCCACGTGGTACGGCAGGCTTGGTGTCCAGTTCACGAGCAGCGGCACGCGCGGCGTTGGGTCGACGAACAGGCGCACGTAGGCGAAGCCCCAGATCGCGAGTACCGGCAGGTACAGGTACCAGCGCCGCCGCATGTGGCGCAGGAACTCCGCGAAGGATCGGACGTGGAGGCGCCACCAGCCAGACGCCTGGATGGCCGCATTGGTGGAGACGGGTTCGGTCATGGCTGGTCTACCTTTCTGCGTAGCACCGGCGTGAGATCGCGGCTGTTCGGCGCACCGGCGATCGCGCTCTTGATCACCACCAGGCAGCCGCACTCGCGCGGCAGTTCCTCCAGCGCCGCGGGCAGGCGCTGCGAGAAGCGGCGAGCCAGTGCGAGCGCCTGTTCGCGTTCGGCCTCGGTGCCGGTGCTTGTGAGCATCTGCGTGAACTCGGCTTCCTTGGCGCGGTAGACCTCCGACAGGTCCACCACGCCGACGACGAGCGTGGGCCGCAGCACCCAGCGGTCGTAGGCCGCGATGCCGGCAGCGGCGAGTAGCGCGGCGACGAGCGCATGCAGCAGGAGCGCCCTCATAGCGCGTACCCCCGCTGCCGCAGCAGCTCGGTGATGGCCTCGTCGATCGACAGGCCCTGGGCGCGCAGTTCGTCAATCGGGGCGTTGTCCTCCAGCTTGTTGGAGAACAGCAGATGGGTCGCCGGGTCGAGGATGTTGCGGGCGACACCCTCGCCGACGGGCGAGGAAATGTAGAGTTCGGAAAAAGCGCCGGCCTCGGTGCGCAGCGAGTTGAGCAGTCGCTTCTTCGGCTCGTCCATGGACAGGCGCCCCTTGCGGTCGAGCATCTCGATGGATTCGGGCTTCTGCCGCAGCAGGAACACCCAGTCGGAACAGTTGAACGCCGCTTCCATCTGGGCGCTGCCGTAGTAGTCGTCGGCGCTTTGGGTAGCAGTGCCGAGCGCGCCCCCGTACTTGCGCGCACGGCGTGCTGCCTCCTCCACCACGGCCGCCTTGACGGGATCGTCGGCGCCGATGTCCCCCAACTGCTGTTTCAGCTCGTCGATGAAAAGCACCTTGCGCCGGTTGCGCGTGAGGTACATCTCCCCGGTGATCTGGTGCAACAGAAGGATGTTGACCACCGCGTGCAGGTCGGGCCGGCGCTTGAGTTCCTCATTCTCGACGACTATGAAATCGTTGCTGAAATCGACGTTGGACCGGCCCTCGAAGAAGCGCTCGTACTGCCCACCCTTGGCGTAAGGGTTGAGCATGATCGCCAGGTCCCGTATGCGCTGGTCACCGTTGACGCCAAGTTCCTCGATGGTCCCGGTCTTGAAGGCGTCGCGCACGCCGGTGATCGTGAGGTCCGGGCCATGTTCGCGCCAGAGCTTGAGCACCATGGCGGAGATGGCCTTGTACTGCACCTCCTCCAGCGTATGCTGCATCGAGCACATCTTGGCGATGCCCGGCACGAGCATGTCGATGTCTTCGTTGATGTCGCGCACGATCGTGAACGGGTTCAGGCAGATGTTGGAATCCGCGCGGAACTCGATGTAGGTGCCCTGCGCTTTCCTGCAGAGCTTCTCGAAGCTGCGGCCCAGGTCCAGCATCCAGACCTTCGCGCCGATCGCGCGGTAGGACCAGGCCAGCTCGTTCATCAGCACCGATTTGCCGCTGCCGGGGGCGCCGATGATGGCGAAGTTGTAGTTCCCGAGATCGTTGTCGTAGAGGTCGAGCGTCATGACCTGGCCGCGACGGCCGCCGAAGACCAGCGCCGGCGTGCGCGTGCCGCGCCACTCCGCAATGAGCGGCGCCATGTGGATCGCGTTCGACATGGTCTTGCGCGTGACGCGGCGCATCTTGCCCAGGTCCTTGTGCATCCTCGGCGTCAGCGTCATGGGCAGGCTCGCGAGCAAGGCCTGCCTGTGCATGTAGGCGTCGGAATTGAGCTGAAAACCCCGTGCGCGCCAGATCGCGTTGGCGGCCTCGTGCGCCGAGGCGGACTTGTCCGGGTGGGTGAAGATCGCGAGCTGGTGGTACAGACTGACGAGGCTGCCGCCGGTGTCGATGGCGTTCGCCGCGGCGGACCAGTCGTCGAGCTTCTTCCTCACATCCGGCATCACATCCGCCATCTTGCTTTTGGCGTTCTGGGTGGCGCGCACGTGGTTCGCGGTGACGACGGACTTGGTGGCGTTGGGGTCCAGGATGTGCACGCCCAGCGTGATGAGGAAGGGCGCGCTGTACTGCAGCGCCGGCTGCATGAGGTCCCCGATCAGCGAGCCCATCTGCCATAACGCGAATTTCTCCGGGAAACTCTTGATCGAGTAGAAGCGCGCTTCCAGCACCTCGGCGCTGGTTTCCTTCCATAGGGTGATGCCGGAGGGATGCGGATCCTGGATGGTGTCGAAGTCCACGATCTGGTCCCGAATCTCCCGGCCATCGTCGTAGTGCAGCCACCGATCGTCATCGAACTGCAGGTCTTCCGCGTCCGAGTGCGCGATCCGGTCGGGGTTCGTGAAGAGGGCGCACCAGTTGATGAGGTCGGCCGCGTCGCACACGCGGTTGGGCAGCATGGCCGCGCGCAGCGTGGCGGCCATCGAGTCGCGCAGCGTCAGCAGCGCCTCGCGGCTGTTCAGATCCGCCGCATCGCCGGGGAAGGACACGCTCAGCATCAGCCGGAAGTCCCGCAAGGTGTAGTGGAAGCCCGCGGTGAGCGAGGTCTGCGTGCCGCGCAGCAGGTGCTGCACGCGCTGTCGAGCGAGCTTGCGGAACAGGTTCTCGTTGGGCACGGGCCGCCCGAAGGGGCGGGCCTTCTCGGCCTGGTCCTCGTCTTCCACGCGCAGGTTGGTGTACTGGCGCAACTGGTGGCGGATGTGCGGCGAGGCGAACAAGTGGAACTGCAGGCCGGTGTCCGGCGGGCAGTTGGCGTAGAGCGAGACCAGCACCTCGGCCATGCGCTCGTCGGCGCCCGACTGCGGCATCACTTCCAGAAGGAAGCCCATGCCGTCGCGGTTCACGAAGAGCTTCTCTTGGGCGAGGTAGGCCGAGTAGGGCAGCCAGCCAGCGAACTGTTCGGCCGGTGTGTCCGCTGGCAGTGCGAAGGGGAACAGCGGCGCCGCGCGGAACTCGCCGGACGGGGCTTCGGTGGAGGGTATGCGCATGGTGGCCTCACTGCGGATGGGTGCCCAGGCCCGCCGGGGGCCGACTGAGCGAAGGGAAGGGATTGAGGGACGTGGGCCGCTGCACCGCGCCCTCGGAGGGGGCGGGCGCGTCGGTCTCGGTGGGTGCCTGGCCGGACGAGGATGGGGCGGGGGAGGGGGCCGCGGGCGGTGGGCGCAGCGGCGCGTACTGGTCGCGGATGCGCTGGCGGACGTGGTCGATCTGCCAGCGCCCGGTGTCCACCTGGACGTAGACGTAGCCCTGGTCCCACAGGTCGCCGTCGGCGTCCTCCCAGGGCTTGGTCCACAGCCGCAGGACACGGGCCTGGGAGCGCAGCGCCAGGGCGGGCGCGTCGCCGGTGCCGGCCAACGCATTCGCGGCTGTGGGAGCCGCGAGCGGCTGACGGGCCGGGGCCGGTGCGACGGGCACCGCGCTCCTCGACGGCGCCGCTGCATCGCCCGCGGCGGTGCCCGACGTCCGCTGGCTGGGAAGGTTCTCGTGCAGCGCGTTGGCGTAGGTGCCCGACACCGAGTCGCAGGCCACGCCCTCGGGCGCCGCGCAGGCGTATTTGGACCCGCCGCTGAGCCCAGACATGTTGACGCAGGCGGCCAGCGGCAAGAGCAGGGCCATGGCGCAGAGGCGCAGCGTTGTCGTGCTCATGGCCGTTTCCCCGTGCTGGCCGGCTTGGATGCGGACTTGGCGGCTTCGGCGAGCCGGGCCTCCAGCACCTGGCGGCCGACGTAGCCGTCGGTGCGCGTGCCGTCGGCCCAGATCAGCGTGGGTGTTCCCTGCACCCCGAGCCTGCGTGCCAGTTCGAGGTTGCGCGCGATCGGGTGCTCGCAGCTTGCAGTCGGCTGCTGCAGACTCGCGTCCGCTTGCAGCATCCATTGCCGCCAGGCGCGCTCGCGGTCGGCGGAGCACCAGATCGCGACCGGCCGGGCCTCGCCCTGGAAGGGCACGAGGAAGGTGTAGACAGTGACGTTGTCGATGCCAGCGAGCTCGGGCTCCAGCTGCTTGCAGTAGATGCAGTTCGGATCGCTGAAGACCGCGACCTTGCGCTGGCCATTGCCGCGCACGGTCTTGATCGCGTCGTTCAGCGGCAACTGGTCGATCGAGACGGGTGCTGCCGACGTCGACTCCGACTGGAGTTGAGCACCTTGGGCAGCGCTGCGCTGTGCGATCCTGGGGCCCGTGATGTCGCGCATGCTGGCCGTGTCGAAGAGGCGGCCGAACACGAAGAAGCGCGGGTTGGCGGCCGTGACGTAGGCCACGTTGCCGTTCATCCAGACCTCGTAGAGGCCCTCGACCTCGGTGCGTGCCACCTCGGTGAACTGGGTGCCGGGATGGGCCATGCGCAGCGCGCCGAGCAGGCGGGTTTCGTCGGGCGTCGTGGCTTGGCCGGGGGTGGCGGCGGCCAGCAGCACCGCGCACAGCGCCGCAGGGAGAAGCCTTGCGGCGAAACGAGGGCGCCGCGCGCGCACGGGGTCAGTAGTTGCCATCATCGGTGGCCTCCAGGTAGCGGGTTTCGGGGGAAGGGGAGCGGCGGGTGGCCTGCCCGGCCATGGCGGTCATCGGCACGTCGATGCGCACGCCCTTGGTGATCACCACGTCGATCTGCCGGCCGGCGTCGACCTCGATGACCGGAAAGGTGTTCTCGGCCAGCTTGATGTAGTACTGGGCCAGGCGGTCCAGGGCCTTGCCCACGCCTTGCCCGAGGCCCGCCCGGTAGGCGTCGGCATTGCCGTCCGCGCTCGCGATGGTCCCGAGGGCCGAGGTGCTGTAGGTGGTGTTGGCGGTAGACAGACCCTGCCCGATGCCGCTGACCACCCCGGCCAGGAGCGCATTCGCCAGCATCTGCCCCTGTTTGGTCACCAGCCTGCCGCGCATCCCGACTTTGCCGTCCTCGCCGTAGACGCTGCCCTGGATGCGCACTTCGAGCGTCGCGCCGTCGGCGCGCACGCACGACAGGTTCTCGGTGCGCAGGTAGGCGCGCTCGGAGCTGATATCGCCGTAGCCGGCCGCGATGATGAAGCACTCGCGGTACTCGCCGCGGAACTGGTTGGGCAGGACGCTGTTGTCGGAGAGCCGGATCAGCACCGGGTGCGGATTCGATTGCGACTGCCCGCCAGTGGGGGCGTCCAGGCCGCCGAGCAGGATGCCGCGCGTGAAGCTGACGGGCAGGAAGGTCGAGACCGTCTTGGGCGTGGTGGCCGACGCAGGTGGGCCGTCCCGCGCGGCGGTGCCATCGCCACCGGCGGGCGGGCGGGCGCGCTCTGCCAGTGTTATCCGGGAGATCACGGGCGTCGGCGGTGCTGGCGGTGCGGGCGGCTGCAGGTGGGGCGGTCCGGCCGGTATCGCACCCAAGCCGCTGGCGGTGGGCGGCGGCGCTGGCGGCAGGCTGGCCGCGGGCGGCATGGCCGTGGGGCTCGGGTCCGGGGCTGTGGGGGTCGGTGGCGGCGGTGCGGCGGGCTTCGGCGCGGCTGCCTGCTGGCTCGCGGTCAGGCGTTGCTCCAGTTCGGCGAAACGCTGCATCGTTCTTCCCTCGAAGGCCTGCCGCTCCTTGTTGAGCCGGCTCTGTTCCTCGCGCTCGGTTTCGTACTGGGCCAGCTTTCGGCCCGCGGTACCGACCCACTGGTCCACCGGATTCACCTGGCCGCCGGGCGGCAGGACGCCGATGTTGGTGACGTCGCCGGGCTGCGTTGGGCCCGCCCGCCCGTGCGGCTGGTGGTTCGTGGCGGAGAAGCTGAAGATCAGCCACAGCAGGCCGATGCCGCCGCCCAGGATGGCGGCCAGCAGGGCGTACTGACGCTGGCGCGGCGAGAGGCGATCCAGCAGCCCGCGCACGGCATAGCCGGGCGGGCGCCCGCCCGGTGGCATGGAGGGCGTGCTCATCGCGTGCCTCCCCGCCGGATCACGTAGATGCTGGTGGTCTCGCCCGGACGCAGGTTGTGGTGCTCGATCGCGATACCGGCGACCGCGCCGCCGGCACGGCTGTCCGGACGGTCGAACTCCTGCTCGGCGAGCACCATCGGGGCCGTGCCGACGTTCTGCAGCGTGTATTTTTCGCCGGTGAGTCCGCGGCCCTCGTACAGGCGCAGCAGCGTGAAGCGCGCCTCGGCCCAAAGCTGGATGGAACGCGATGTTTCTTCGACCCGGACATCCGGCGGCACGCGATCCGAGGCCATCGCCACCAGCAGCGCCTTCATCGTGCGCACATGGCTGGGGGCCGGGCCGGAGGGCGCCGCGTCGGGCGTGGCCGGGCGTAGCGCGCGCGGCGTCTTGTCGCGGATGACGATGGTGTCGGCCGGCGTGTCGGAGCGCCGCAGCAGAAGCGTGTAGGTGGCGCTGGCCGAAGACACGAAAAGGTTGATCGGCCGCGTCGCATCGCCGACCGGGCGGATGTAGACCTCGCCCTTGTCGCGGTCGCACTCGACGATGACGTCGCCGGCCGGGTTGACCGCGGGGGACGTCAGGGCGGCCGGCGTGGCCGGGCCGGGCGTGGTGGAGGGCACCCCGGGGGATGCCGCAGCGGCCGGCAAGGGGGAGCCGCCGCAATGGCTCGAATAGATGTTGCCGAACACGTCCGTGATCGGCGTGCCCTCGATGCGGATGCGCGTGGGCTCTTTCAGGGAAGCGATGGCCTCGACGGCCACACCGTCACTGGCCTCCACGACCTGCAGCGCATGCGCCTGCAGGCCGAAGGACAGGGCCGTGACGGCGAGGATGCGGCGTGCCGCCGGGGACAGGCTATCCCAGCGCTGGCGCGACGGTGCGCTGTGCAAGGGAGGCAGTTTCGCGAGCCTGGTCGGGGCGGGCCGGGGTCCGGTGGGCGCGGGGCCGACCAGGCGTGGCGGCGTGCATGCGATGTCACTTGACCGCATAGGGCACCTCCTTGAATCCGATGACGTGCATGCGGGCTCCGGCGTGGCCGAAGTCGATGCGGTAGGCTTTGAGGTCGTTCGCGGTCTCGTAGCCGTTGACGAGGGTGCGCAGGCGTCCCCGCACGACCAGGGACTGCGTGTCCTCGCTGGACACGAGCTGCTGCGGCGCGAAGGCCGTGGTGGCGTTGATGCGCTTGAGGCGCTCGGCCTCTACTTCCTGGCGCGTCTTGAGCGCGCCGTACTGGGCCGGATCGACGTAGCCGAGCAGGATGTCCTTCTTCCAGTCGATCGTGCTGGGAGTGACATCCAGGATCAGCCAGGCAACGAAGCTGCCCATCTGCTCCAGGTACTCGCTCGATGCCTTGTCGCCGCTGACCCAGAAGGTCTTGTTGAGCGATGGCGGCACGATCACCGTGCGCACCGTGCCCAACAGGTTGAGGATGACGATGAGCGCGAGCACCACGCCCGTGGCCAGCGCCCCGACGGCCAGGGCAAGGCCGCGGTTGCGCCGGCGCAGGTCCTTGAGGTCGCCGCTGAGTCGGTCGAAGTCCATGGCGGTGCTCCGGCTCAGCCCACCATGCGGCGGATGTGCGACGGCGGCGTCGCGCGCATCGACGTCGCGGGGTTCGTCGGCAAATGCCAGTAGAGCCAGTGCAGCGCGAAGGCGGGGTGCTTGTCCGCCTTCAGGCGCGAGATCCAGCGCGAGACGGCGATGCCTGCGGCCATGCAGGCTGCGAATGCCGCCTTGCTCGAGGACAGGTAGCCGATGAAGAACGCCAGGACGATGGGCGCGGCGACGTCGACGTCCCAGAAGCCGATCTTCCATTGATCGTCCAGACGCCGCGGGATGTAGGTGTCCGCTTGCATGTGGGCCTCCGGGATTTCGACGCGCCGGGGCTCAGACGACCGCGCCCATGATCGCGCCGGCGATCACCAAGCCCACCGCCGCAAAAATGGCCAGGCCGACATAAAAAAGCACGGGCCCGAAATTGCGCAGCGCGGACAGCGAGATGAGCGCGACGACGAAGCCGACGAAGCCGACCAGGGCCTTGATGCCGGGCCCCAGATCGGCGATTTGCGTGAGTGCCGAGGTCAACGGACCGGTGATGCCCGTGAAGGCCACGAGGTCCAGTGCGTGGCTCGGGAAGGCGAGGGCCAGGCCAACGAAGGCGATGACCATCAGGCAGAGGAAGCCGGCGAGCTTGCGCGTGGGTGAGCGCAGAGCGGCCGGGATGGGAGTGGACAGGATGGCAGTGCTCATGAAAGTGCTCCAGCGAAAAGGACGAGACGACGGGTGGGATCGGGTGTCGGTACGGGTTGGCGCGTGGGCGGGGTGGCGGACCGGGGTCCAGTGCTGGTGAAGGCTGTCTGCCGCTCAGGGCGGGTCGTGGCCGTCGATGCGGTAGCGGATCTCGACGCGGCGGTTGTTCGCCCGGCCGGCCGGGCTGTCGTTGGATTCGGCGTAACAGCACGCGCCTTGCGCGTCGACGCTCACGCGCGGCGCGATGGCGGGCGACAGAGCCAGAAGTTGGCGCAGTACCGCCTGAGCGCGGGCCTTGGCGAGGCCGTCGTTCGTGGCCGCAGGGCCGGTGCTGTCGGTACGGCCGCTGAGCGTGATCTCGCTCGCCTGGGCCAGCCGCGGCGCTACCTCGCGCAGCGCCGCGCGGGCGCTCGGCCCCAGCTGCGCGCTTGCGAACGGGAAGTGCACGGAGACCTGCTCGAAGGCCGGCGGCTCTGGTGCCTTGGCGGGGACCGAAGCGATGGGCGGCGGAGTACTCTCTTCGAGCTCGACGTCGGCACTTCTCGGCAAGGCGGGCGTTGCCGACGCGGCCGGGGCTGTGGATTGCACAGCGGCCGGTGCCAGGGTCTTGGGCGTGCGCTGCGGGCAGGCGTCGCCGCGGCACAGTGCGAATGCCGCTCCGTCGCCATGTCCCCGCTGCGCCAGCTGTGCCCGTGCGATGGGCGTTGCCGGTGCGGGCGGAGCGACCGGCGCGGGCGGTGTCGCCGCGCACGCCGCGATGGCCAGGCATGACGCTGCGGCGCTGGGGCGCCACGCTGGCATGTGCGTCCTGCGCGTCATGGCGCGACCCTCACGTGCAGGTCGCGGCGCTGCGACGGAACCGTGGTGGCGGTCGGCCAGGCGGCCAGCGGCGTGCGGTTCTGACGTACCGCCGGCAGGTGCCGGTACACCTTCCAGGCGTAGGTGGCGCGCGCCTTGGTGCAGGCCTCGCCCTTGAGCTGGCTGCAAGCGGCGTTGTAGGCACCCACGGCATTCCAGGTGATGCCGTGGCGGGCGAAGCTGTCAGCCATGAGCCAGGCGCCCACCTGCAGGTTGATGCAGGGGTCGTAGAGATCGGCCTCGCGGATGCCGAAGCCGGCGAGCTTGGGCAGGTGCCGGCTGTTGATCTGCATCAGTCCGATGTCGTAGCTGCCGGTGCGTTGCGCATGTGCGCGGTTCACCGCCTTCGGGTTCAGGTTCGACTCGGTGCGTGCAATGGCATAGAGCAACTCCGGCGCCACGCCGTAGCGCTGGGCCGCGGTGTCCCAGCACGGTGTCGCCAGCACCGGCATGGCACACGTGATCGACCACACGAAAACGACAACCGGACGCATCGAAGCCCCCCGAAGGTGTTCAGGACCAATCCGCCACTGGACGAGCGCAGGGCGGGCGCGGGGTGGGGACCGGCAGTGCCGGTCAGGGTCTAGTGCGGGTGGGGCCGTGGAGGCGGCTGGCGGGAGCCGTGGCCCGTTCGGGTCGGTGCGGGTGGGCGGCGTGACGCCGCAGGGTCAGCGCCGCTGTTGCGGCGCGCGTTGGACCAGATGGCGCTCCACCATGTTGCGGCGCGCCTGGCCGAGTACGGCCGCGCCGGATGGATCGTCCTGCTGGCACAGGGCTACGCAGGCGGTGGTGATCTGGTCGAGTCCGAACTTGGGGTTCGGATGCCTGTTCACCGGGGAACATTGCAGGTTATGGAGCAACTCGTACTGGGATCGCCACAGTGATTCGCGTCGGCGCGGCGTGGTCGGCGAGCGCATGACCAGATCCGTTCCGAGAAATCCGAAAATGCGCTCGGCGGCGTCGCCGCGGGTGAAGACGATGGCCACGCAGGCACTGAGCAGATCCGGGATGCGGAACGTGGGCGATACGTTGTCGCCGCTGCGCAGCAGCGCATACAGCCAGTTGTGTTCTTCCGTCCACAGGCGGGTTTCGACCACGTCGGTGGCGTCAATCCCGCCCGCGGATGGCAGGTCTGGAAGGTGAATGTTCGGCATGGCAGTCAGCATGGCGTCGGTCCTCGTGTCCCGGAGTGCAATGAACACGCTCATGAGCGCATGGACGTAGGGTATGAGCGGGCGGCGCGAACGTCGCCTCGCAATGCCGCTCTTCTGAGGGGTGTTTCGCGATCAGCGTCCCAAGGCGCCCGGACAGGCCGGGGCCTGAAGGCGGATGGTGTCCGGCACGCGAGGCTCCGCGCGCGTCAGGCTTCGGGCAGTTGCGGCGCGTACAGCGGAAGCTCGTCGAGGGTTGGGGCCTCGGCATCGAAGAGCAGCCATTCGACTCCCGCCTGCGCCGCCAATTCGCTGATCAGGGCCAGGTCGTGCTCGACCGGCGCACGGTGCGGCGCAGTGCCTACATGGACCAGTCCGCCGAATTCGGTGGGATAGGCGTTCACGGAAAGCGCGTTGGTCTGCAGTTTCGCGCGTGTAGTGGGCAACAGGTGCGATAGCGAAACGACGGCAATGGTTTCGGCCAGTTCCCGTAGGCGGCCGATGCCGGCAGTGTTCATGCTTGGGCCTTCGCAAGGGTGGTGTGGTTCGAGGATGAAACCCATGCGCCAGGAAGATCTGCTGAAAATTCTGTGGGTGATCGTCCGTGGTGCGATTGCCATCATAAATCCACTATGCGGGAATGCCTATTTCCTCGCCACGGCACGCCCACGACCCTGTGCTCACTGCACTGGGCGATGCCATTCGCCGAAGCCGGCGCGCGCGAGGCATCTCCCAGGAGGATCTCGCGCACGTCAGCGCCGTGGACCGTTCCTACATGAGCAGCATCGAGCGCGGAGTCCAGAATCCCGGCCTCGTCTCCATCGTTCGCATTGCGCGCGCGATGGACATGACGGTCACCGAACTGATGGCAGAGGCGGAGTTGTAGCGGGTTCCCCCGGCTCAGGCGCGTCGGTGGAAATGAGCGATGGCGCGGCCGAGCAGCACGGCCATTGCGATGGGAAACCCGGCCAACGATGCCGGATGCAGGTGCACCGGCAACACGAAGGCGACGATGGTGGAGCAGGCGGTGATGATCAGCAGCGAGCACCACACGGCGAACATCTCGGGGTCGTGCTGCAGGAATTCCTTGGACCGGATGACGCGCACCAGCGCGCCGTCGGTGGCCGCGACCAGCACCAGGGGGAGCAGCCAGGGCAGCCATTCGAGCAGGCTCGACAGGCGATAGCTCGCGAGCATGAGCAGGGCGTCCACCGAACGGAAGTAAGGGTTGTCGAACAGGCGCTGGTTGACCGTGGCCATCTCGACCGCCACCGCGCCGTTGATGCCGGGCGTTCGGGGCATGTCGCGGGCCGCTGGCAGCGGACTGGCTTGCGCCGCATCCGACTGCAGGCGCATTGCGCGATCCAGCATCCGATGGGCCGGCTGCGGTCCCCAGAACGCGACGGCCGCTTCGTGCTCGCTGCGCAGCTGCCCCAGGAAGCGCACCGGCGGATGCGCCGAGGGTACGTAGAGCACCAGCACGAGCAGCATTACCAGGGAGACGACTGCGACGGCACGGATCATGCCGCGACCTCTTCAGTATGAACGTCGGCGTCAAGATCGGGGTCGATGATCGGGAAGCGGCCCTTGATGATGCGTCCGCCCGATACCGATGCGAAGTACTGCAGATTGGGCAGCTTGCCCAGTACCTCGGCGGGCACCACCTCCTCGAAGCTCTCTGTGAGTTGCGTCGAATAGCTCGATGAGAAGTCTCCCAGGTGCGCGTCGGCGCCGTGGCTCAGGCCGACGCGCACCGTATGGATGGCGGTCTTGCCGAAGGTCTCGGTGACGAAGTCCTGCGTCGGCCGGTCTTTGGTGCGCAGGGCGATCAGGTTGTTCAGGTTTCCGACCGCCATGCGCGCAGCGTCCTCGCTGCCGAGGCGCTTGGCCAGGTCGGCCAGGGTCTGCATCGCGCAGGTCGTGAAGATGCCGCCCTCGGCGCCCTTGTTGAGGATCTCGATCAGCGGCTGGTTGATGACGTTCGAGACTTCATCCACGAACAGCGAGATGCGCTGGTAGGTGCCGAGGTTGTAGCGCATGCCCGCGCGCGCGGCCTGGTCGGCCAGGGCCAGCGCGCCGATGGCGGAGGCCACCGAAGGATCCGGCAGCGAATCCAGACACATGTAGAGGACGTGGCCGCCGCGTTCGATCTTCTCGAAGTTCATGATCGGGCGTTCGTCGTCCGCATCGAACGGGTCGGGCGACAGGCTGCGGCCCAGGTCGCCCGAAGTGAGCATCGAGAGGATCGGCAGCAGATTGGCCGTGATCTTCTGGTAGTGTTCCCTGTTGTGCCGAAACGTGCGGACCTGGGCGTCGAGCGTCTTGTTGCGCTGGTTCTGGGCCACGTGGTGCTCGTAGTAGGCGACGAAGGCCATCAGGTCGGCGCTGGCCGCTTCCGAAGTGCGGCGCATGTTGCCCTTGTGTGCGTCATGCAGCAGCTTGCGCATCTCGGGCTGGTCGCGCCAGCCGTTGCCGAGCAACTGCTCGTAGAAGCGCCGCAGCGAGGCCTCGAGGACCGGCTCGATGCCGCCTTCGATGTACTTGGTGAGCTTGATGAGGTTGGGGCGCTCTTCGAGTTCGACGAGGCCCTGCACCACGACGTTCACCGCATCCCAGCCGAAGGCCGAGAAGGCGCCCGCGGTGTCGGGCGGCATGATCGACTGGATGCGCGACGCGATCTCGGTCGGCTTCTGCCAGTTGAACGTGAAGTCCAGCCGGACGCCTCGGTCGGGGAAGGCGGGGTGGAACTCCATGAAGGTGTCCGGCTCGCGGTAGTCCGCGCAGGCGCGCTCGACGATGCGCTTGAGCCGACGGCTGTTCTTTGGGTCGATCACGATCACGACGTCGCCGCGGCGCACGGCCTGGGTGATCAGGTTGGCCAGCGCCACGCCCTTGCCGGATTGCGTGGTGCCCACCAGCAAGGTTCCGCCTTCGAAGTTCTGCAGTGGCCGATGCAGCGGGTGCTCGACGGGCTCCACTCCGTGGATGTACGGCAGGCCGATCTCGGCGTCGGGCTGGGCGGCATGCCCCTGGCCGAGCAGGCGCTGCAGCCAATGCGGGACGGTGAACTCCCGGTAGTCCACTTTCGAGAGTTCGTACAGACGCTGCGCATGCACCGGACGCCATTCGAAGCCGAAGCCGAGGAACACCTGGGCGGCGTCCTCGCTCAGGCGGGCGAGCTGCCGCGGGCCGATGACCTGGATGCGACGGCCGCTCAGCGAACCGCGCAGGCGCAGCACGCGCACGGCCTGGCCGAAGCGGTGCAACGCCATGGTCGAGCAGGCGCCAGCGATCGCCAGAGACGGAAGCAGCGGCAGCGTTCCCGCAGCGGCCACGCACGTGAAGTAGCAGGCGGCGACCAGCCAGGACATGCCGGCGTGCGCCTCGAAGGCGGTGCGCCAGGGCATCTCGTAGCGACGGACAAGCATGTCATTGGCTCCTGCGCCCCGTGCGCAGGGCGGACGCCCCCGGGGCTTCGGACGCGCCCGAGAGGGCAAAGGCATGCGGGTCGAGGCCTTCGACGTGCGTGGACATGAGGACGATGCCATGCACCGTGGTATCGCGGATCTGGCGGGTTACCGCGGACGGGCCGCCCGAGGGCGGGCGAAGAATCATCCGGGCATCGTCGAGGGCGCGGATCGCGATGCCAGGCTGGACCCCGCGATGCTCGAATTGCGTCAGAGGAATGAAGAAGCCTTCGGCCTCGGTGATGATGTCCGGTGCTTCCGTGCCGTCGTCGAGGGCTGCCAGGATGTCGACAAGCGCTGTGCGAACGGCCGGGTTCAGCCTGAGCGGCGCCAGCAACTTGACAGAGGGGCGGGGGGCCAAGGGTTGGGCCGGCGCCGTGGAAGTCCCTGTTTCGTTCGGACCTGCGATCGTTGGAGGGGAATCATGTGCCGTGCTTTCGGCGGGGGGATCGATCAGCGACAACTGCATTGCCGATCCGCCCGATGCTGAAGATGGTGCAACCGTGGGCGCGGCCGGGGCCGCTGGCAAGGCCTTTGCAGCCGGCGGTGCGTTGTGCTGCGCCTTTGAGTCAGATGGTGTTGGAATAAGGTTGGCCTCCAGTGCACTAGGCGGCGGCTCAAGACCTGCTAGCAGGATGGCGGATCTGGTGAGCTTGACGGCCTCCATGGGTGCCTTGGCACCTGGCGGCTGGATCGTCCAGGTTTGTCGCGCCGCTTCGGCTGCCACAAATACGCCTGCCTCCAGTAGCAGCTCCAACAGGGTCTGCGGAGATTTTGGGATACCGACGAGTTGGTCGTTCTCGAGAAGAGCCAGCACATCTTCGGCCGCGCCGGGCCAGACCAGGAAGAGCCCTTCCGGCCCCAGCCAGACGCGGCTTTTGTCACGGTTGGCCGTCCAGGCCGAGTGGCCGGCCGCGAGGCGGCGCAGCGCATCCACCAGGTAGCGCTCGAGGTGCGAGCCGTACTGAGGCTTGCCGTAGCGGTCGGCGCTGGCCAGCAGGTTGCGGTCGATCACCAGCGCCAGCGAGCGGCGCACAAGTTCGTCGAGCACGTTGTGTTCGCGGTACTGCGGGATACCGCCGATGCTGGCCATGAGTTGCGGCACGATGACGGCGTTGCTGCTGCCCAGCATCTGGAGCACCGTGGCCGGAACGACATGCGGCAGCGCGAAGAGTCCCAGGCCACGCGACTCGCGCGCGTTTGCGCGCCAACGCACGAAGTAGCGGTCCACGCCCCGGGATTCGAGCCACGGCGCCAATCCTCCCAGGAATGCCGGCCATTCCTCGCCGTCGGCGGTGGTCACGATCAGGTGCGACAGTACCCGATGCAGTTCGCAGCACAGGCCGCCGATGAAGGTTGCTATCCGCCAGCGCGGCTCCAGCTCGCGGCGCTCGGAGATCGTCGAGCGACCTGAGAAGATGTGCGCATCGGTTCCCTGCAGACTGAAAAAGGCGGTCTCCAGTCCCAGTTGCAGCAGGCCACCCGGCGTATGGAAGTAGTTGCCGGCGGTCGCAGGCAGCAGGTGCACGAAGCGCGCGTAGCCTTGGATCAGCGGCAGCAGATCGCGCTCGAAGGTGGCGCGGTCCGCGCCGAAGCACAGCTTGATGCGCGCCAGCAGTCCTTGGTGGAGCGCGAGAACGGGGACCAGCGGCAACGCCTCGAAGCCGGGATCCGAGGAAGAGAACGAATGTGCAGCGGTGCCTGGTGGCGAAGGGCTTGGAGCCATCGAAGAATCTCCGTGCCTGTGCGGTCGGATGGAGATCCATTGTTCAGGGTTGGCTATGGCTTGGCCGTTGGCAATGGGGCCGGAGTGACGGGGGTTTCGCCATCGGCACCCCGAATTGGAGCGAGGTGAACGATGATGTCCGCGGAGATTGGGGGTGGCACGACATAGGACGCGGTCAATCTCGGATCCCGACCATGCCGGTCCAGCAATTGGCAGAACGGGCAAGAGCGCGATGCCGTATCCATGCCGCCCAGCGTGTCGAGGAACTCGCTGCCGCAACGGGGGCACGATGCCAGCTGGAAACTCGCCGCCTTCGCTATCCATAGCCCTTCAGTATGGGCAGCAAGGTCGAAGGCGCGATCGAAGCTGATGCGCAACGGTTGCCGGTGCATCGACTGGTAATAGCGGTACGCCTCCACGAGGGCTTCGGCCGCAGGGCACCCCAGTTGGCGCAGCCGGCCGAAGTTGGCGACAATGACGGACGCTTCGATCCGGTGCGGCAGGTTCGCACCGTGATACCACTCACGGGAATCCGGTGCGCGGCCGCGTGGCGGGAGTGCCTGGCCGCTGAAAAGCAAGTGCAACAGTTCCCGCGGACGCAGGCCGGTGAGGTGATGAATGGTTCGGATGCGTGCTCCCAGCGTGGCGCAGTCTCGGGCCAAAGCCAGCATCCGCATGCGATGGCCGATTTTTGTTCCCGGCATTCAGCGGGTCACCTGGATGGGATCCAGCGACGGAGGGAAGGGCGGGCGCACCGCAGCGAGCGTGCCGACCAATGAGGGCGGCGAGTCGACCAATGCGAGAAAGTCGTTCCTGGGCACGAACAGCGATGTGTCGCCGACGGCATGCACGAGAGACCAGATCTCGGACGGCTGCATCGTACGCAGGCGCTCGGCCTGGGTGGCGTGCAGATGGAATTTGCGGCAGGTCTCCACCAGGTCTCGCTGCGCACCCACGAGGATCACGTGGAGCAATTGCAGGTTGGTGGATTGCACATCGGACAGATGCAGGTGGCGCATGATCGGTTCCTCATATCCCGGTTGTGTGGTTCAACGATGTTTCACGACGTCCTCGGAGCGAGTTGATGGGGGCTTTTGGGGATACAGCATATGCTGCGCTTTGCGCGAAATCCCGCATCCCAAGCTGCGCGCGGAGAGTCCGCAGGACTTGCCACCGACAAATGGCAGCTTTGGAGATTGATTTCGCATTCGCGCACATCCGGTAACAAAAGTAGCAGTACAACACGCGATTTGCGATCGGCAAGGAGACAAGCGTGACACCCATAACCACTGCAGCGCGCTGCCCCACGAGGCGCGCGCCTACCCCGCGAATGAAAGGGCTTGAAGGTGGCCTGCGTGCCAGGGCTGGGCACATAGGCCGCGAAGCCGCAGAGGTCGATCTCGACCTCGTTCCTGGTGTGCGTGATCGTCTGCATGCCAGACTGGTCGCCATGGGCATACCCGCCACGAAGGAGGTGTCCTATGTGGCCGGCATCACGCAGCGAGCCGCGCAAAGCGTGCGCCGCTGGTTTGATGCACGCGAGCCCGGGTTACCGGACCTCGAATCCTTTGCTCGGCTGTGCATCGGCCTGGGGTGCAGCGCGGACGAGATCATTGGGGCCCTTCATCGCGAAGGGCACGATCCGGCTCGCTGCGCTCACATGGTCCAGATGGCCAACTGCATTCGCGCGATCACCGATTCGCTGGCCCGCAGGGGCGAACTGGGAATTCCGGTCCGTGTGCCTGGCGACGAAATGGCACCACGCCTGAAGGCCGGGGACATCGTGTTCGTGAAAACGGCCATCACTCGTATCGAAGGCAATGGCATCTACGCATTCACCCGCGACGACGAACTTCTTATCCGCCGCGTGGAGCAGCGAATTGACAAGAGCATCGTGCTTCAGTGCGACAACAAGGCCTATCGGGATCATGAATGGAAAGGGGCGGCAGCAGCCGCGCGTTCCGGCGTCAAGCTGCTTGGCAAAGTCCATGGCGGGATCAGCGTGCAGGTGTTCTGAAGGAAGCCATTCTGTGCCAATGGCGGGCTGCAGGAGGGATTGACCCTCCTGCAGCCGCGACACGTTTCTCAGGCGGCTTCGGCCAGCGGCTTCCACTCGGATGCCGACAACTCGATGAGCTTGCCGCCCAGGACCTCGAACTCTGTGGCCCGGTCGTAGTCCTCGACTTCCTGGCTGAAATGCGTGACCGCGTTCACCAGGCCGTAGCCCGACAGATCGCCACCTGCCACCAGGTGGCGCAGCACCCCTGACCGTTCCGCTTCGTTGAGCGTATAGCGCTGGGCCAGCACCTCCACACTGTGCACCGGGTCGCCGACGAGCTTGATGCCCATGGTCCTTTGCATCTTGGCCGCAGCTTGATGGAAAGTCACTTCCGACACCGCTGCCTGCACGACGTCGCGGACCTTGAGGAAGAACGCTTTGTCGTCGGCCTGCAGGGTGTCGTCCTGGTAGACCGTCACGCCTTCATCGTCCTGTGCGAGAGAACGCCCGACGTGCGTCTTGCGCAGGGCGCGGTCGGCGACGATGAGGCCGTTGCGGCACACCAGGCGATAAAGCAGCGGCTGCACAGACAGCGTGCCCTGGCCCACCTCGGAATTCGAGATAGCGATGCCTGCCTGCACGATGTCGCCGGGCGCCATCTCGAACTTCAGCTGCGGCGTGACGCACTTGATGTACATGCGCGTCTCGGTCAGCTCCACGGACTCGAACCGGAGGTCGGGCAGGCCCTTGAGGATGGGCAGGACATGCACGGCCAGGTCGTAGTTGTCCAGACGCCGGTAGCGGTCGGACAGCACGGCGCGCACCTGTCCGTCGAGGGTGCGCAGCAGGCGCCGGTCGGGCTCGCTTTGCAGCCAGGTGTTGACGTTGCGGTCCAGCAGCGCCGGCTGGCTTTCGCGCATGCGTTCGAAATAGGCATACGGGATGTTCAGCTTGTCGGCGAGTTGTCGGCGCGCGAGCGATGTCACGCCATATGCCGCCGGTCCGCTTGCCTCCTCGACCACGAGGGTCGTTCCACCGCCTTCGCTAGTGCTGTGGCGCACGAGCGGCGAGGACACCACCAGATCCTTCTTGGTGTCGAGCTGGCGCTCCAGCTCCTGGGCCAGATTCAACAGGGTACGTCCACTTCTCATGACAATCTCCTTCGGAAAGAAAGAAGCGGGAACGGCAGAGCCCCGGCGGGGATGCGCATCCCCGCATGGGCTGATGAAGGACCGGCGTGAGCCGGCCCGCGATCGCGCAATCTGGTTGCGCGCAGAACTCCCAGGCTGCCTTCGCCGCGTGAACGGCCTGGTCTGGCAGCGACCAGGGGAGAAACCTTTTCAGCGCAGACGCGCGGGAGGCGAATCTGCGTTGAAAAGGCGGGATGGGCGAGATGCCCATCCCAGCAAGGGTCACGCGGCCTGCAACAGCAGGGCTTCCTGCCGCTGCCGCCAGACGTCGGCCCAGTCGGAGCCGATGCGCCGGGGCAGATGCGGGCGCACTTCGCGGCGACCGCGGTGACAGGGCTCCCTCATGAGCCGGCGGGCGAGCGCGTAGGTGCTGGCTTGGCCGGTGAAGTCGCCGTCGGCATCGTTGTCGCCGTAGATGCCCACGCTGACGACTGTCTCGGGGATCCAGATCTTTTCGAGGTTGCCTGCGCTGAGTGCGCACCACACGGGCCTGCCGGTCGCCAGGAACACCGCGATGCCGGTCTCGATACCTTCGCAGACCGCGAGGTCTTCGGTCGCTTCGGCCAGCCGCACGGCGGCACCAGCAAAGCCACTGCTCAGCACCTTCTTTGCATCCGGCGCATCGAGCTTTCGGCCATCGCGCAGATAGGTGCGGTGCAGCGTCACCGCGCCCTGCGCGTCCTGCACGCTGGCCAGCATGGCGGGGTATTCCGCGACCTTGCGGGACTTGGCTGCCCCCTCCTTCTGGTAGTAGCCCAGCGCGGGGTGGAAGCGCAGCGAGGGCGGATAGTTACGGAGCGCGAGTCCTCGGCCACGCAGGTAGCGGTCCACCTCGTCGCCGAGGGTGATGGGCCGCGCCTCGTTCCAGATGCGCTGCGCAAGCTTCTTCATCCGGTCCGGTGTCGGCTCATCGGCCGGCCTGGCCGGAGGCAGAACCCCCAGCAGTTTCTCGACGGCGCACAGCGCGGTGTGGAAGTCCATTCCCTTGCATGCCTGCAGCAGCTTGAAGCCGCCGCCTGGACCGCACTTGCGGCAGTGGTAGTTCCCTTCGCCGAATTTGTCGGTGTACTGGAACCGGTCCTCTCCGTCGCAGCACACGGGGCAGGCCATGGGCTTGCGTTTGAGCATGCGTTCGTCCAGCCCCATGGCACCGAGAATGTCGGTCCAGCGCCCGTGCGCACGGCGTTTGGTCGCGTCCACACGGGCGGCGTATTCAGCGTTCTGCATGGCGGTCTCCGTCCTGCTCCCGCTCTTCGGCCGGGTGCCCAGTCGCGATGTGATGCGCGCCTGCTAGCCGGGCGCTCTTCAGCACTTTGGTGGCCGGCGTGAACCGGTCGGCGAAGGCGCGGCGCTCGGGGCGCAGGGTGCCTTCTTGCTCGATGCGTACTTGGATCTTCATGGAGATCTCCTGTGAGGCCAGGACTCTGCCCCAGCGGGACGGTCCGCTGGCTGTGGCGAAAATCAGGCAGTGCCATCGATGTCGCGGGACACCGATGCAGTGAACAGCTGGCCGCAGGCCAGTGCCTGGGCCAGGCCGTGCTGCTCGAAACTCGAGGGAAGCAGGTGCCGGCTGTCCAGGATGTCGCCGTGCATGTCCAGGCGCTCGACCTTGAAGCCCAGCGGGTGCCAGTGCACGCGGTAGATCAGCCTGTCGGCACCGGCAATGACGAAGGCCCTGCCGGCCTGGCCGGTCACGACTTCGCTTTCCTTGACGAGGTATTCGATGTCGTCCAGCGCCCTGACGGGGAGCAAGGCCTCCGACGGCTTCGGGTGGCGTGCGGCGTAGTGCATGGTTTGACCCTTCATTCGTTGTCCGGCCCACAGGCCGGACGGGAAATCGCCGCCGTGGCGCCGAGGCGGACAGTCCGTGCGTCGGCCGCAAGCGGCGGCTTGCCTTCCGCTGCCACGCCCGCAGGCGCGGAGCAGTGAGGTGGCGTGTCCTCGCGCATGGCTTCTTCCATCGCGATGGCATCCTGGTAGTCCAGGTGGCTGGCGAACCCATAGGCCACGAAGATCGCCAGGAGGCAGAGAACGTCCTTCCATTCGGTCATGGCGGACTCCTTTCAAGTTGCAGGGTGGGGCGGGGCGCGCCCCAGGGGTTGGGGCTTCAGGCCGGAGCAGTCAGGCGAAGAGATCGCCCTCGAGGGCGGTGCGCCGGATCGCTTCGTTGATCCACTGAGGGTTGCGGGCCAGACGGGACTCGATCCATTCGGGGTGGTCCACGATGGCCTCACGCACCCAGCTCGGGTAGCGCATCAGGGTTTGGCGAAGCCAGCTGCGCACGGCACAGCGGATGACGTCCCGGACTTCCTCGACGTCGACCAAGCCGCAATACGGCAGGGGCGACAAAGGGCTGCAGCCCACCACGCGAAGGCAGGAGACGAAGCTGAATGGCTTGCGATCCTTCTCGCGCTCGGTGAACACCCAGCGCAGCGTGTCGAACTTCTCTTCGAGCGGTGTCTCGGGATCTGCCAGTCGGCCGATCTCCTTGAGCAGCCGCCAGTGCAGCAGCACGATGTCTTCCTCGCTCCATTCGACGGGGGACCTGTCGTCCGGGTCATCGAGCATTGCCGCGGCAGTCGCGGGTGGAACGACGTGCGCATTTCCAGCCTGCAGCCGTTCAAGCAGGACCTGGAAGGCCGTCCGCTCGGCGTGCATGCCTTCGGGCAGGATCCCGATCGGCGGGCAAGTACGGATCTCGGATGAGATGCTGGGGCTCAGCATGGTTGGCTCCTTGGGATGACGGCAGGAGCCAACGCACCGATCTAGAGGCTGTTAGCCCCCAGGGGGTGGATGAATGAACGGATCCGTGTGGCGGATCAGGGATTCCAAGGCTGGCTTGGACACGGCGCGATGCGCCGTGGGGCCGGTGCGCCAGCGACCGGCAGGGAGAAAGCTTTCGGCACCAGGCCGAGGGCGTGGGAGCCCCCGGGGCTGGCCTCGAAAGCCGCCGGCGGGAAGCATGCGTAGAGACAGCGATCCCGAGCGTGCCGTGCTCAGACCGTGCCGACGGAACTCCAGGGCTTGCCAGGGGTGCAGGGCCAGCTACTGCATGGCTCCCACGGTAGGGGCCGAACCCTTATGCGTCAATGCCCGAAGCGCCATCAGTCCGCCCCGATGCCGAAAGCAGCCTGACTTCGTGGCCGTTTCGCGTGGCGATGCGCCAAGGTCTTGCCGATCATTTCTCCGAAGCTCGTTGCACCAGGAGAAGATGACTATGGCCGACCTCGATTTCGTCAAGCACGACCAGGGGGGTGTCAATGCCCGCATCCTTGCCCGAGAAACCAAGGCCGACTTCCGGCGAGTGGAGGCCGCGAGCCTGAAAATCAAGGCCAGTTTTGCGAGCGCCGAGGGCAAGCGCCTGTTCATCCGGTACTTCAATACCTTTCAGCTGGGCATCCATTTCATCTCGGTGATCTCACGAACCCGGCTCAATCATGAAGACGTCGCGAAGGTCGAGACGCTCATCCGAGAACAGGTGGACAAGGTTGCCGAGCAACTGAACCAAGCTATTGACGGGGCCGAGGCTCTGTTTAAAGCCAACGGCATCACGAGCGTCGCTACCTATGACACGGTTGCCCTGGAACTGGAGGTGGGCGTGCTGTCCTCCAGCAGTCGCAGGTATCTTGAGATCCTGGGCAAGTTGGATCAATTGATGCCTTTGCTGCAGACCCTGGAAATCCATGAGGTCATCACAGCGCAGGCAGTCGACATCGAGCGGGCTGCGCTCAAACGCAGGGTGCGCGACGTCGCGAACGGTGCCCGAAATCTGGCGTCGCGGTTGCGGCGCGAGATGAATGCACTAGATAGTCGTCGCCCAGCCAGCGACATGGAAACGATGGCAGATGCACAAGAGCCTAGCGGTGGAGCAGGACAGGGTGACGTCGGCAGCCTGACTGAGTTTCCAAGGGAACACGAGGGTCTTGCCGGGGCTGGCGCTGCTACTGGGAGGTTGGAAGACCCAAAGCGCGATGAGCTCACAGCGGATCCCCAGTAGAGAGAAGGCATCGCCATGCACAAACGGAAGCGCTTGCGAGGGTTTTTCTCCGCACTGCTCATACTAGGGCGCCAGCAAGCACGTGAAGCTTGTAGAGTAGACGGCAGCAATGGAGATGCTCATCGGGCCTTCCATTGCCCGCCCAGCAAGATGGGCACGTCGCAGTCGTCACCTGCCTGCTGACAGCCTTGGGAGGCTTCCTGAAGTGTGCTGGCGATTCGTGCATGCGCGCGCGTCGTCCCACGTCTCCCCCTCTTTGCCCGACCGGACCGTCGGCAAAGATGCGTAAGTCCTGCGTTCCTTGGCAGCGGAACCCTTTCGACCAACACCGCTGCGACAGAGCTGGTTATCCCTCAGATCTCGGACATAGATCCGGGAAAGGAATGATCATGCAAGACACTTCTTCGCTTAAGCCCGTGCGCTCCGGCCAGTACACCGATCTCATGACGCTACCCCACACTGGCTTTGTGCGCCAGAGCCTGCTGCTCAGATTCGTACCATTTTCCAAATCAACGCTCTGGAGGCGGGTGAAGGCGGGTCTGTTCCCTGCGCCTGTCCGGATTTCCGTCGGCATAACGGCATGGCGGGCAGAAGATGTCCGTCACTGGATCGCGGAGCAGAAATAGCCGCGTATTGATAGCTTGGTAGGCAAGAGGTACATCCCCATTCTCCTGCAAGGTAAGTAGGGGAGGCGGGGCGATACAGCCTCGAATCTATTGCATGAAGGGGCGGAGTAAGACTTGGATCGCTGGCGGTGCAGGGCGAGCGCGAGGTGGAGCCAATCCTGAGAGCCTGCGCAAGATTTTGTTTGCAGCGCGAAGTAGAGGGAGAGATCGCTGAGCACACAGTCGGTTGCGTGTCAGCGTGCAAGCGGTCTGTCCGCCTCTGAGAGGAAGTCGGATGATTTCCTTGAAGAATTCCGAGAAAATTCCATATTTGCCAAACTCACGTGCAGGCCCTGCACCCGATCGAAGGCCCCATCGGCGACGAAACGCATGATGTCCCAGCTGCCGCGCAGGGCCGTCCAGCCCCCCGCCGTCCTCGTCGAACGCTAGTCCGTTGACGCGGCCTGAGCCCTTGGCCACCTTCCCCGACAATTAGCTCCGCGCCTGATGAATCCACCCATGCAAATCGTCCACACCATCTCTGACCTGCGCGACGCCCTGGCGGGTCGCGGCCGTCCCGCCTTCGTGCCCACCATGGGCAACTTGCACGACGGCCACTTGGCCCTGGTGCGCCAAGCCAAGCCGTTGGGCAGCGTCATGGTGGTCAGCATTTTTGTCAACAGGCTGCAGTTCCTGCCGCACGAGGACTTCGACAGCTACCCGCGAACGCTGGAAATAGACGCTGGCAAGCTGCACGCCGAGGGCTGCGACGTGCTGTTCGCGCCTGCCGAAAAAGACTTATACCCGCAGCCGCAAACCTTCAAAGTGCAGCCCGATCCGCGACTGGCTGACATCCTGGAGGGACACTTCCGTCCAGGCTTCTTCACCGGCGTGTGCACGGTAGTGATGAAACTGCTGGCCTGCGTGTTCAGCGGCGGCCCGGGCACGGCCGTGTTTGGGCGCAAGGACTACCAGCAGGTCCTGGTGATCCGCCGCATGGTGGAGCAGTTCGCGCTGCCCATCGACATCGTGACCGGCGACACCTGCCGCGCCGGCGACGGTCTGGCGCTGAGTTCGCGCAACGGCTATCTGGACGAAGCAGAACGTGCCCAGGCCGTGCAACTGAGCCAGGCGCTACGCGCGCTGGCCGATGCGGCGCTGCAGCTAGGCGCCAGCCTGCCCGCGCTGGAGGCCCAGGCGGTGGAGCGCCTGCGCAAGCAGGGCTGGCAGCCCGACTACCTAACCGTGCGCCAGCGCGCTGACTTGCTGCCGCCTGCAGAGGCTCCGCAGCCGGGCCAACTCGTGGTTCTGGGCGCGGCGCGCCTGGGCGGCACGCGGCTGATCGACAACTTGGAATTCTGAGCACCGCACCCCGGCCCGTCCTACTCGCGGTTCATACCTTTCCAGTTTGGAAAAGGACAGTTTTATGGAGCCGCACAGGGGGCGGCTGTGCACACGAACATGAGCAATCAACATACGATGGATACGCCGTGACCCTCAAGATCCGCAACGAAACAGCATCCGATGTAGCGGCCATCGAGGCCGTCACGATAGCGGCGTTCCATGATGCCGAGCACACCAGCCACACTGAGCACTTCATTGTGAACGCGCTGCGTCATGCGGGGCAACTCACGCTGTCGCTGGTGGCTGACGACGATGGAGCGGTGGTCGGCCATGTGGCGATCTCGCCGATACGGCTCTCCATTGGCCCTGCGGATTGGTTCGGCCTGGGGCCGTTGTCGGTCTTGCCGCAGCGGCAGAGGCAGGGGATCGGCGTGCAACTCATGAACCTGAATCGCCCAGGGTTTTGTAGACAGTCAAGAGCCTCCTATTTCCTGTCCAATAGGAGCCCGTATGAGCAGTCAACGTTACCCCGAAGAATTCAAGACCGAGGCGGTCAAACAAATCCTTGACCACG
>NZ_JBFWLZ010000008.1:0-88847 GCF_050251835.1 Diaphorobacter sp.
TAGACGGTCAGCTGTCCACGCCGCATGCTCTCCCACGGGATGCTCACAGCTCCCAGAGGGCTATCAGGCTGTGGACAACTTTCCGAAACCATGTCCTGAACTTCGAGGTTTAGAAGATACAAGGGCGGGGGTGAGGGCGCCCGCCATGTCGCATCAAATGGCCTGGGGTGATTGCAAAGCGTCGATCTGCTGCGCCGTCCAGCCCAGCCCGGCCAGGATGGCGGCGTTGTGCTGGCCCACGGCGGGCACGGCATCCATGCGGTAGTCAAACGCGCTGTTCACGC
Source organism: Diaphorobacter sp. (assembly GCF_050251835.1). Lineage (NCBI taxonomy): Bacteria > Pseudomonadati > Pseudomonadota > Betaproteobacteria > Burkholderiales > Comamonadaceae > Diaphorobacter > Diaphorobacter sp. The sequence goes on from NZ_JBFWLZ010000008.1 coordinate 285, forward strand.
CCGGCGGCAGCAGCGCGGGTACATCGCCCGCGGGCGTGCCCACGGTGCGCCAGCGCTGGCGCGCCTGCAACTGGGGGTGCGCCCACAGGTCGGCCATGTCGTTCACGCGGGCGTTGGCAATGCCGGCAAGCTCCAGGCGTTCGACCACCTGGGCGGCGCTGAGGCTGGCAAACGTCTGCACGATCAGCGCCTGCAGCGCCTCGCGGTGGGCGTTGCGCTGGGCGTTGGAGCAAAAGCGTGCATCGGCGGCCACCTCGGGGCGCTGCAGCACGGTGTCGCAAAAGGCCTTCCATTCGCGCTCGTTTTGCAGGCCCAGCATCACGGTCTTGCCGTCGCCGGCCACAAACGGGCCGTAGGGGTAGATGCTGGCGTGGCTGGCGCCGGTGCGCGGCGGCGGCGGGGCGCCGTCGTAGGCGTAGTACATCGGGTAGCCCATCCACTCGCCCATGGCTTCGAGCATGGACACGTCGATATGGCTGCCCTCGCCCGTCTTGCCGCGCAGCAGCAGGGCCGACAGGATGTTGGTGTAGGCATACATGCCCGCGGCAATGTCGGCCACCGAGATGCCGGATTTGCTCGGCGTGTCGGGCGTGCCGGTGACGGACAGAAAACCCGCCTCGCTCTGGATCAGCAGGTCGTAGGCCTTCTTGTCGCGGTACGGGCCATCGGCGCCATAGCCGCTGATGTCGCACACGATCAGCTTCGGGTTGTGTGCCTTCAGGGCTTCATGCGACAGGCCCATGCGCGCGGCCGCGCCCGGCGCGAGGTTCTGCACCAGCACGTCGGCCGTCTTGAGCAGCTGCAGCAGCGCGGCCTTGGCCTGCGGCTGCTTCACATCGAGCGCCAGGCTTTCCTTGTTGCGGTTGAGCCAGGTGAAGTGCGAGGACTGGCCCTTCACGCGCTGGTCGTAGCCGCGCGCAAAGTCGCCGCTGCCGGGGCGCTCCACCTTGATGACGCGCGCGCCCAGGTCGGCCAGCTGGCGCGTGCAAAACGGCGCGGCGACCGCGTGTTCCAGCGAGATGACGGTGATGCCGTCGAGGGGGCGGATGGTTGGATTCATAGCTCGGGACTTTTATCGATCGGTGGCACTGCCCGCGACGTTCGCCACTGGCGCGACCCACACCAGCGGACGCCGCGCAAGGGCCGCCCCGCCGCGCTGGCGTCGTCCCCCTTCCCGCGCGAAGCGCGAGAGAAGGGGGAAGCGGCGCAGCCGCTCAGGGGGTTGTTCATCTCAGAACGAACGGGGCAGGCCCAGGATGTGCTCGGCCACGTAGCTGTAGATCATGTTGGTCGAGATCGGCGCCACCTGGTACAGGCGGGTTTCGCGGAACTTGCGCTCGATGTCGTATTCGCAGGCAAAGCCGAAGCCGCCGTGCGTCTGCAGACAGACGTTGGCCGCTTCCCAGCTGGCCTTGGCGGCCAGGTACTTGGCCATGTTGGCCTCGGCGCCGGCGTTTTGCATGGCGTCGATCTTCTCGCAGGCCTTCCAGCGCATCAGGTTGGCGGCTTCCAGCTCGATGAAGGCGTCGGCAATCGGGAACTGCACGCCCTGGTTCTGGCCGATGGGGCGGTTGAACACCACGCGCTCGTTGGCGTACTTGCTGGCGCGGTCGATGAACCAGTAGCCGTCGCCGATGCACTCGGCGGCAATCAGCGTGCGCTCGGCGTTCAGGCCGTCCAGCAGGGTCTTGAAGCCCTTGCCTTCCTCGCCCAGCAGCGCGTCCTCGGGGATTTCGAGGTTGTCAAAGAACAGCTCGTTGGTCTCGTGGTTGACCATGTTCAGGATGGGGCGCACCGTCAGGCCGTTGCCAATCGCGGTCTTCAGGTCGATCAGGAAGCAGCTCAGGCCTTCGGACTTCTTCTTCACCTGGTCGGCGGGTGTGGTGCGCGCCAGCAAAATCATCAGGTCGCTGTGCTGGATGCGCGAGATCCACACCTTTTGTCCATTGATGACCCAGCGGCCGTCCTTCTTCACCGCCGTGGTCTTGAGCTTGGTGGTGTCGCTGCCGGTGGTGGGCTCGGTCACGCCCATGGACTGGATGCGCAGCGCGCCGGATGCAATCTGCGGCAGGTACTTTTCTTTTTGCGCCTGCGAGCCGCTGCGCACGATGGCGTTCATCACGTACATCTGGCCGTGGCAGGCGCCCGAGTTGCCGCCGCTGCGGTTGATCTCTTCCATGATGACCGAGGCCTCGGCCATGGTCAGGCCCGAGCCGCCGTATTCCTGCGGGATCAGCGCGGCCATCCAGCCGGCCTGGGTCAGGGCATCGACAAACTCCTCGGGGTAGGCGCGGGCCTCATCGACCTTGCGGAAATATTCGTCAGGGTACTGGGCACAAAGGGCGCGCACGGCGTCGCGGATTTCCTGGTACTGGTCGGGCTGGTGAATCATGGTGGTTTTCTCAAGTGTTTTTAGCCTTCAGCGCTTATGGGTAAAGCGCTGGTAGCTATAAAGTTTGCAGCGTTAGAACAGCGTGGCCGTGCCCTGCATGGTCAGCCAGCCTTCGTGGTCTTGCGCCCACAGCTCGACGGTCTTGCCATCGGCCGACGGCTTGCCGTGCACGCTGAACGGGTGCAGGTCAAACGTGGGCCGCACCGCGCGAAAGTCGAAGCGGGCGACCTGCGCGCCGGGCAGGCTGCGGCGCAGCAGGTCCAGTAGCAGTGTGGCGATCAGCGGGCCATGCACGATCAGGCCGGGGTAGCCCTCGACCTCGGTCACGTACTTGCGGTCGTAGTGGATGCGGTGGCCGTTGAAGGTGAGCGCCGAGTAGCGAAACAGCAGCACATCGTCGGGAGTAATGGTGCGCGACCACGCGGCCTGGCCATCGAGTGGTGGTTTTTGCGGTGCAGGCGCGGGGTCGCCGGGCTGGGCGGCCGATCGGTACACGATGTCGTGCTCCTCGGTCAGCGCCAGGCCCTGCGCGTTGCGGTACTGGTGCTCCACCAGCACGAACAGCAGCTCGCCCGTGCGCCCCGCCTTGTGCTTGACCGACTGAATGGTGGACTGGCGCTGCACCTCTTGCCCTACCTGCAGCGGGTTGGCGGCCTCCCAGCGCAGACGCCCGCCCGCCCACATGCGGCGCGGCAGCGGCACCGGCGGCAAAAAGCCCCCGCGCCTGGGGTGGCCGTCAGGGCCAATCTCGCTTTGGCGCGCATGCGGCAGAAAGTACAGCCAGTGCCACAGCGGCGGCAGGGCGGTGCCGGCGGCGGGCGCCGGGTCGTCCCGGTCCAGCGTGGCCGACAGGGCGTCCACGGGCGCGGCGGTGAGGGTGTCGCTCAGCGTCTCGCTCTTGCCCTGCCAGGTTTGCAGGTGCGCGAGCTGGGCGGTATCGATGGTGGGTTCTGTCATGGCCGTCATGGTGCGGGCTGGTGGGCGAGCGCGCAATCCGCGTTTGTGGAAGCGTGCCTTCGGCGCCCATGAAGCCCCAGGTAAGCCCTGATCAAAGCTTTCATGCAGCCAAAGCCCCGCCTAGCGATTGCCGAATGGCGCCAGCGCGCCTTTGCGTTCATGCTTCGCCGCTCATTGACAACACAAACCGAAGGACGACGAACATGGCGCAACAAATGGTGCAGGACAAAGTGGTGGTGGTGACGGGCGCGGGCGGCGGCATTGGGCGCGACATGGCGCTGGCGCTGGCAGCGGCCGGCGCCAAGGTGGTGGTGAATGACATCGGCACCTCCACCACCGGCGAGGGCACCGACGCCGGCCCCGCGCAAAAAGTGGTGGACGAGATCAAGGCTGCCGGCGGCCAGGCCGTGGCCAACATGGACAGCGTGGCCGACGCTGCCGCTGCCGGCCGCATCATCCAGTGCGCGCTGGACCACTTTGGCCGCATCGACGGCGTGGTCAACAACGCGGGCATCCTGCGCGACCGTTTCTTCCACAAGATGAGCCTGGACGAGTGGGACGCCGTGATCAAGGTGCACCTGTACGGCAGCTACTACATGGCCCGCGCCGCCGCCACCCACTTCAAGGAGCAGGAAAGCGGCGCCTTCGTGCACATGACCTCCACCTCGGGCCTGATCGGCAACTTCGGCCAGGCCAACTACAGCGCCGCCAAGCTGGGGCTGGTGGCGCTGTCCAAGAGCATTGCGCTGGACATGCAGAAGTTCAACGTGCGCTCCAACTGCATTGCGCCGTTTGCCTGGAGCCGCATGATCGGCTCCATCCCCACCGACACGCCCGAGCAGCAGGCGCGCGTGGCCAAGATCCAGCAGATGACGCCCAACAAGATCGCGCCGCTGGCCGTCTATTTGCTGTCGGATCAGGCCCAGGACGTGAACGCCCAGGTGTTTGCCGTGCGCAACAACGAGATCTTTTTGATGAGCCAGCCGCGCCCCCTGCGCTCGGTGCACCGCAGCGAAGGCTGGACGCCCGAGTTCATCGCCGAGCACGGCATGCCCGCGCTCAAGGCCTCGTTCGTGCCGATGGACCGCTCGGCCGACGTGTTCAGCTGGGACCCGGTGTGATGGTGACAACCCCCTGAGGCGCTTCGCGCCTCGGTGCAGCCGCCAGAGGCGGCAGCTCTTCGGGGCCGTCCAAGCCTGCGCAGGCAGGCTTGGAGCCGCGGCCCTCAGCCCCTTCTCTCTGCGCGCTCCGGGAAGGGGGACGCAGCCCTCGCTGCGGGGCGGCCCTGGCTCGGCTGCCCTGGCCTGGGGCGGCGCCAATTGCCGGGGTTGCGCAGCGGCGTAAAGCGTCATGAAAGACCGAAATGGCTATTGACTACCAACACCTGAAAAACCGGGCCTTCGCGCCCGTGCACCAGCACTACACCGAGCGCGACACCATGCTGTACGCGCTCAGCCTGGGGCTGGGCAACGACCCGCTGGACGCCGGCGCGCTGCCCTTTGTCTATGAGGGGCTGGAGGGCGGCCTGCGCGCCCTGCCCACGCAGGCCGTGGTGCTGGGCTACCCGGGCTTTTGGGCACGCGAGCCCGACACCGGCATCGACTGGGTCAAGCTGCTGCACGGCGAGCAGCGCGTGCGCTGGCACCAGCCGCTGCCCGCCAGCTGCGAGGTGGTGGGCAAAAGCCGCGTCACGCATCTGATCGACAAGGGCGAGGGCAAGGGCGCCATCCTGGTCGTCGAGCGTAGCCTGCACAACCAGGCCGGCGAGTTGCTGGCCACGCTGCAGCAGGTCACTTTCTTGCGCGGCGACGGCGGCTACAGCCAGCTCAAGGGCGGCCAGCCCAGCGACGCACCGCTGCCCGCGCTGGCGCCCACACCCGACGACCGCGCCCCCGACTTCACCGACACCCAGGCCATCCGGCCCGAGGCGGCGCTCCTGTACCGCCTGATGGGCGACTACAACCCGCTGCACGCCGACCCCGCCGTGGCCGCCAAGGCGGGCTTTGCGCGCCCCATCCTGCACGGCCTGGCCAGCTACGGCCTGGTGGCGCATGCCATCTTGCGCCAGTGCGCGGGCGGCGACCCGGCACGCCTGAAGGCGCTGGACATCCGCTTTGCCGCGCCGGTGTACCCGGGCGAGACGCTGGTCACCGAGATCTGGCGCGTGCCCGGCCAGCCGGGGCAGCTGCAGCTGCGCGCCCGCGTGGCCGAGCGCGGCATCGTGGTGCTGAGCCACGGGTTTGCCGAACTGGCCTGATCGGGCCTGAACACCTCGCCCGGCCGTGGGCAAGGGAAAAATGACAAGGAGACACCCATGAGCGAATCCCCCGTGTTGACCTCCGTGCAGGACGGCATCGGCACCATCACCCTCAACCGCCCCGAGGCGCGCAACGCGCTCAACCAGGCCATGCGCCCGGCGCTGGCTGCCGCCATTGCGCAGATGCGCGACGACGCCAGCGTGCACGCCGTCATCCTCACGGGCGCGGGCGGCGCGTTCTGCTCGGGCGGCGACATCTCGGCCATGCTGGACACCAGCCGCACCGGGCTGACTTTTCGCAAAGGCATGCGCGAGCTGCACCAGTGGTTCCCCGAGCTGGAGAACCTCGAAAAGCCCGTCATTGCCGCGGTCGATGGCCCGGCCTTCGGTGCCGGCCTGGGCCTGGCGCTGGCGGCCGACTTCGTGCTGGCCACGCGCCGCGCCAAGTTCTGCGCGGTGTTCGGGCGCATCGGGCTGGTGCCCGACCTGGGCGTGATGCGCCTGCTGCCGCGCATCGTGGGCCAGCAGCGGGCCAAGGAGCTGGTCTTCACGGCGCGCACCGTCGATGCGCAGGAAGCCAGGCAACTGGGCATGGTGTTCGACATCGTCGAAGACGCCGCCGCGCTGCACGATGCCGCGCAGGCGCTGGCGCGGCGCTTTGGCGAGGCCTCCACCGCCGCCATCGGCATGGCCAAGACCGTGATGAACCAGGCCTTCGAGCTGGACGCCCATGCCATGGCCGAGCTGGAGTCTTACGCACAGTCGCTGTGCCGCGGCTCTGATTACCACCAGGACGCGGTGCGCCGCTTCAAAAACAAAGAGCCGCTGCGCTTCGATTGGGAAAAATTGTGAAGCATCCCCCTGAGGCGCTTCGCGCCTCGGTGCAGCCGCCAGAGGCGGCAGCTCTTCGAGGCCGTCCAAGCCTGCGCAGGCAGGCTTGGAGCCGCGGCCCTCAGCCCCTTCTCTCTGCGCGCTTCGCGCTGCGGGAAGGGGGACGCCGCCAGTGCGGCGGGGCGGCCCTTGCACGGCGGCCCTGGCCTGGGTTGCGCCAGTTTCAGGGGTTGCAGGTGCGTCGCAGCGCCGTGGAGAACTGACATGAGCCTCTTGGCTGACCAGTTGCAGCAGCTGATCCGCCCCGGCGACACCCTGTGGTGGGGCCAGTCCACGGCCGAGCCGCTGACGCTGACGCGCGCCGTGACCGCGCACCGCCACGCGCTGGCGCAGGGCGGGCGGTTGCGCGTGTTCGTGGGCATCGGCGCGTCGGACACGCTGGCGCCCGGGCAGGCCGACGTGATCGACTTTTTTGGCTACGCCGCGGGCGGCCCGCACCGCAGGCTGGCCGATGCCGGCGTGCTGGACATCCTGCCCAGCCACTACTCGCACCTGCCGCACCTGATCCGCGCGGGCGTGCTGCCTGCCGACGTGGTGCTGCTGCAGGTGTCCCTGCCCGACGAACAAGGCCGCTACAGCCTGGGCCTGGCGCAGGAATACCTGCCCGCCGTGCTGGCGCAGGCGCGCGTGGTGATTGCCGAGGTCAACCCCCAAGTCCCCTGGACGCACGGCAGCGTGCACCTGCAGGCCAGCGACTTTGCGTTGCTGATTGACGCCGAGCACCCGCCGCTGGAGCAAAGCCGCGCCGCCCCCGGCCCGGTGGAGCTGGCCATTGCCCGCCATGTCGCCGCGCTGGTGGAGGACGGCGCCACGCTGCAGTTGGGCGTGGGCAACCTGCCCGAAGCGGTGCTGGCCGCGCTGCACAGCCACCGCGACCTGGGCCTGCACAGTGGCGCGGTGGGCGACGGCATCGCAGCCCTGGCCGAGGCCGGTGTTTTGACCAACGCGAAGAAGAGCCTGGACACCGGCGTGGGCATTGGCGGCATCCTGATGGGCAGCGACAAGCTGCGCCGCTGGGCGCACCGCAACCCGCTGATCGAGTTGCGCGGCACCGGCTACACGCATGACCCCGATGTGCTGGCTGCCAGCCACAAACTGGCGGCCATCAATGCCGCCATCGAGGTGGACCTGACGGGCCAGATCAACGCCGAGGTGGCGGCCGGCTGCTACGTGGGCGCGGTGGGCGGCGCGGTGGACTTTTTGCGCGGCGCGGCCAAGAGCCGCGGCGGCCTGCCCATCGTGGCGCTGCCCGCCACCGCCAAGGGCCAGACGCGCATCGTGGCGCAGCTGGCAGGCCCGGTGAGCACGCCGCGCAGCGACGCGGGCCTGATCGTCACCGAGCATGGCGTGGCCGACCTGCGCGGGCAGACGCTGTCGCGCCGGGTGCAGCGGCTGATCGCCATTGCGGCCCCTGAACACCGCGAAGACCTGGAGCGCCAGGCCCACGCGCTGCTGCGCCGCTGCGGCGCGGTTTTTATTCAAAAGTGATAGCTGCTGGCGCTTGATAAACAAGCGCTAGTCCATTTTTTCATTCAGATTCATCAAGGAGAACCACCATGCGCAGAGCCGCCATCGTCACCCCTGTTCGCACCCCCGTCGGCACCTTTGGCGGCAGCTTGCGCCCCGTGCCCGTTGAAGAGCTGGCCGCCACCACGGTGCGCGCCGTGGTGCAGCGCAGCGGCATCGACCCCGCCCGCATCGACGACGTGGTGATGGCCCAGTCGTACGCCAACAGCGAAGTGCCCTGCGTGGGCCGCTGGGCCGCGCTGCAGGCGGGGCTGCCGGTGTCGGTGCCCGGCATGCAGCTGGACCGGCGCTGCGGCGGCGGCCTGCAGGCCATCGTCACCGCCGCGATGATGGTGCAAAGCGGCGCTGCCGACGTGGTGATTGCCGGTGGCGTGGAGAGCATGAGCAACATCGAGTACTACAGCACCGACATGCGCTGGGGCGCGCGCTCGGGCAATGTGCGCTTTTACGACCGGCTGGACCGCGGGCGCGAGCGCTCGCAGCCGGTGGAGCGCTTCGGCAAGATCAGCGGCATGATCGAAACCGCCGAAAACCTGGCGCGCGACTACGGCATCACGCGCGAGCAGGCCGACGTCTTCGCCGTGCGCAGCCACCAGAAGGCGGCCGCCGCCTGGGCTGCCGGGCGTTTCAACGATGAGGTCGTCCCCGTGCAGGTGCCGCAGCGCAAGGGCGACCCGGTGGTGTTTGGCCAGGACGAAGGCTTTCGCGCCGACGCCACGCCCGATAGCCTGGGCAAGCTGCGCGTGCTGATGCCGAACGGCACCGTCACCGCCGGCAACGCCAGCCAGCAAAACGATGCCTCGGCTGCCTGCCTGATCGTGGCCGAGGACAAGCTGGCCGAGCTGGGCCTGACCCCCATGGCCACGCTGGTGGGCTGGGCGGCCGCGGGCTGCGAGCCATCGCACATGGGCATCGGCCCGGTGCCGGCCACGCAAAAGCTGCTGGCGCGCCTGGGCCTGAAGATCGACGACATGGACCTGGTGGAGCTCAACGAGGCCTTCGCCTGCCAGGTGCTGTCGGTGCTCAAGGGCTGGGGCTGGCAGGACCAGGACGCCATCGAGCACAAGCTCAACGTCAACGGCTCGGGCATCTCGCTGGGCCACCCCATAGGCGCCACCGGCGTGCGCATCCTGGCCACGCTGCTGCACGAGCTGCAGCGCCGCAAGGGCCGCTACGGCCTGGAGACCATGTGCATCGGCGGTGGGCAGGGGATTGCGGCGGTGTTTGAGCGGGTGTAAATCCGCTAGCTGCGGGGCCTGCGGGAAAACCCTCTCCAAGCAGGCCTGAAGCCCGGCTTCGGCAAAAGCAGATTCACACCAGGCCCGCCGGGGGGCACCATCGCGGCCGTTGCTCACGCGCCGCACCACGGGTGCGTGGCCGTTCCGCCGGGGCAGTTCGCGCGTGCAACGCAGCCCCCGGCCCCCCAAGACTGACAGGAGACATTTTCATGACCGCATCCCCCCGCCGCCTCGCCCTGGCCGCCCTGGCGCTGGCGCCTTTTGCCCTTGCGCTGCCCGCCGCCGCGCAGGACGGCCAGCCCGTGCGCCTCATCGTGGGCTATGCCGCGGGCGGCCCCGTGGACCAGGGCGCGCGCCTGTTTGCGCCGGCGCTGTCCAGGGAACTGGGCATGCCGGTCATGGTGGAGAACAAGACCGGTGCCAACGCCACCATTGCCGGCAGCGAGGTGGTGCGCGCCAAGCCCGATGGCCTGACGCTGTGGTTTGCCGCCAGCCCCACCATCACCATCAGCCCCAACGTGATGACCAAGATGCCGTTCGACCCGGCCAAGGATCTGACGCCCGTGGCGCCCATCCTGAGCTACCACAACGTGCTGGTGGTCAATAACAACGAGCCCTACAAGAGCGTGCGCGAGCTGGTGGCTGCCGCCAAGGCCAGCCCCGGCAAGCTGGCCTACGGCTCGGCGGGCGTGGGCGGCTCCAACCACCTGGGCGCGCTGCTGTTTGCCAAGCGCAGCGGCATCGACATGAACCACATCCCGTACAAGGGCAACGCCCCGGCGATGACGGACGTGATCGGCGGGCAACTGAACATGATGCTGGACATCATCAGCACCGCCAGCACCTACATCCACAGCGGCAAGGTACGCGCCATTGCCGTCACCTCGCCGCAGCGCAATGCCTCGCTGCCCGACGTGCCCACGTTCGCCGAGTCGGGCATCGAGGGCCTCAAGGGCTTTGACGTCGGCGGCTGGTATGGCGTCTATGGCCCCAAGGGCATGTCGCCCGAGCTGGTGGCCAGGCTCAACAAGGCCGTCAATGCCGCGCTGCAGCAGCCAGACCTGAAGAAGCGCTACAAGGAACTGGGCTACGACGAGTGGACCGGCGCGCCGCAAAAGCTGGCCGAGCGCGGCGCACAAGAGCGCGCCATGTGGGCCACGGTGACCCAGGGCATCACCGTTGATTGATACGGGGCAAGGCCCATCGGACCGCAGCCGGTCTGACAACGATAGGAGACACCTCATGCATGCATTGACTTCGCGCCGCAGCTTTATCGCGGCCAGCCTGTTCACCGCAGCCCATCCGCTGGCGGCACTGGCTTCCGAGCCCTGGCCCACCAAGCCCGTGCGCTTCATCGTGCCCTTCCCGCCGGGCGGCCCGGTGGACACCACGGCGCGCGTGTTCAGCCACAAGCTGTCGGAAATCTGGAAGACGCCCACCGTCATCGACAACCGCGCGGGCGCCGGCGGCGTGGTGGGCGCGACAGCCGCCGCCAAAGAGGCGCCCGATGGCTACGGCCTGTTCGTGGGTGCCATCCACCATTCGGTCAACCCGGCGCTGATGGGCAAGCTGCCCTATGACATCGAAAAAGACTTCGTGCCCATCAGCTTCGCGGCCATGTTCCCCGTGTTCATCGTGGCGCACCCGTCGGTGCCGGCCAACACCATCCAGGAGCTGATCGCGCTGGCCAAAAAGGGCACGCCGCTGGCCTATGGCTCTTCGGGCAACGGCGGCGGCACGCACCTGGCGGGCGAGCTGTTCAACATGGAGGCCGGCACCAAGTTGCAGCATGTGCCCTACAAGGGCAGCGCCCCGGCGATGAACGACCTGCTGGGCGGCCAGGTGCAGCTGATGTTCAGCGACGCGCCCACGGCGCTGCAGCACATCAAGAGCGGCCGCGTGAAGGTGCTGGGCGTGGCCAGCCGCCAGCGCTCGGCCATGTTGCCCAACGTGCCCACGGGGGTGGAGGCGGGTCTGTCCGGCTACGAGGCCTATTCGTGGGCCGCGCTGTTCGCGCCCGCCAAAACGCCGCAGGCCGTGCTGGACAAGATCAACGCCGACTTCAATACCGCCATGAAAGACCCCGCCGTGCGCCAGCGCCTGCTGGACGCCGGCGCCGAGGCCGACCCCGGCACGCAGGAGCAGATGCGCCAGCGCCTGCGCAGCGAGCTGGACAAATGGGCCAAGGTGATCAAGACGGCGGGGATTACGCCGGGGTGATGCCGCGGCGAAGACGCCCTTTCATATTGTCAAATTGAAGTGACGCGGGCGCCGGGGCATGCTGCACTCGGTACTGCAAAGACTTTCAAGAGAAACCCATGCACCTGAGCGCACACACCCACTACCAGGCCGAGCTCGACGCCGGCCGCTTTTGCCTGCAGCACTGCCCGCAGTGCCAGCACCATGTCTTCACGCCGCGCGAGCTGTGCCCGCACTGCGGCGCCAGCACGCTGCGCTGGGTGCGCGCCAGCGGCCGGGGCACCGTGTATTCCGTCACCACCATTGCGCGCAAGGCCGATGCGGGGGGCAACTACAACGTGGCCTTGATCGACCTGCATGAAGGCGTGCGCATGATGAGCCGCGTGGAAGGCGTTGCGCCCGAGGACGTGCGCATCGGCATGCCGGTGCAGGCCCATGTGGCGCAGAAAGACGGGCGCGGGCTGGTGCTGTTCCAGCCGGTGGCGCAAGAAGGGGGTGCCGCATGAGCCGTATTCCGCAATCCCACCTGGACGCCGCCGCCGTCAACCGCCCGCTGCGCGGGCGCGTGGCCATCGCTGGCGCCGCCACCTATGGCTGCGGCGAGGCGCCCGGCATGGACGACATGACCCTGCTGGTGCGTGCCGCGCAGGCCGCCGTGGCCGACGCCGGGCTGACCATGCGCGACATCGACGGCCTGGCCACCTGCAGCGTCAATGCCAGCATGTGGACCATGCCGGTGATCGAGCATCTGGGCATCAACCCCACCTATGTGGACGGCACGATGATCGGCGGCAGCAGCTTCATTGCCCACCTGCTGCCTGCGATGCGCGCGCTGGAGGCCGGCCAGTGCAAGGCGGTGCTGGTGTGCTACGGCAGCGCGCAGCGCTCGGCCACCTTTGGCCGCAAGGAAAGCCAGGCCGCGCGCCGCTTTCTGGACCCCCAGCCCTACGAGTTTCCGTACGAGCCCGTGCTGCCCGTGGCCGCCTACGCGCTGGCCGCCGCGCGCCACATGCATGAATTTGGCACCACGCGCGAGCAGCTGGCCGAGGTGGCCGTGGCCGCACGCGCCTGGGCGCAGCTGAACCCCGAAGCCTTCATGCGCGACCCGCTCAGCATCGAAGACGTGCTGGCGGCACGCCCCATTGCCAGCCCGCTGTCCGTGCGCGACTGCTGCCTGGTGACCGACGGCGCTGGCGCCGTGGTGCTCACCCGCGCCGACCGCGCGCGTGACCTGGCGCGCCCGCCGATCTATGTGCTGGGCAATGCCACGGCCATCTGGAACCGCCAGATCTCGTGCATGCCCGACCTGACCACCACGGCTGCCGCGCAATCGGGCGGCCAGGCCTTTGCCATGGCGGGCCTGCAGGCCAGGGACATGGACATGGCCCAGGTCTATGACGCCTTCACCATCAACACCCTGCTGTTCCTGGAAGACCTGGGCTTTTGCGCCAAGGGCGAGGGCGGCGCTTTCGTGCAGGGGGGCGGCATCGCGCCCGGCGGGCGCCTGGCCGTCAACACCAACGGCGGCGGCCTGTCGTGCGTGCACCCGGGCATGTACGGCATCTTTGCGCTGATCGAGGCCGTGCGCCAGCTGCGCGGCGAGGCCGGTGCGCGCCAGCTCAAGCATTACCGCACGGCCGTGGTGCATGGCAACGGCGGCACGCTATCGAGCCAGTCCACGGCGGTGCTGGGCACGGCGGAAACCCTGTGACACCGCCAGAGGCGCGGCCCGCGCTGGTTTCATACACCGCCGGTGGCGCGCAGCGCTTGGAAACAACTGAAATACAGAAAGTGAAGCACACATGATCCGCGATCCAGAAATTCTTGAAGCCCTGCTCGACAGCGTGCGCCGCTTCGTGCGCGAGCGCCTGGTGCCCGCCGAAAACGAAGTCGCCGAGACCGACGAAATCCCCGAGGCCATCGTGCAGGAGATGCGCGAGCTGGGCCTGTTCGGCATGACCATTCCCGAGAAGTTCGGCGGCCTGGACCTGACTATGGAAGAGGAATGCCGCGTGCTGTTCGAGCTGTGCCAGACCTCGCCGGCGTTTCGCTCCATCATCGGCACCACCGTGGGCATCGGCTCGCAGGGCATCCTGATGGACGGCACGCCCGAGCAGCAAGAGCAGTGGCTGCCCAAGCTGGCGACGGGTGAAATCATTGCTTCGTTCGCGCTGACCGAGCCCGAAGCCGGATCGGACGCGGCATCGCTGCGCACCACCGCCATCAAGAACGGCGACCACTACATCGTCAACGGCACCAAGCGCTACATCACCAACGCGCCGCATGCCGGCATGTTCACGCTGATGGCGCGCACCAACCCCGAGGACAAGGGCGCGGGCGGCGTGTCCTCTTTCATCGTGGACGCCAAGACGCCCGGCATCAGCTTTGGCAAATACGACAAGAAAATGGGCCAGCGCGGCGCCCACACCTGCGACGTGATCTTCGACAACGTCAAGGTGCCCGCCGCCAACCTGATCGGCCTGAAAGAAGGCCAGGGTTTCAAGACGGCGATGAAGGTGCTGGAAAAGGGCCGCATCCACATTGCCGCGGTGGCGGTGGGCGTGGCCAAGCGCATGCTGCGCGATGCGCTGCAATACGCGCTGGAGCGCAAGCAGTTCGGCCAGGCGATCTGCGACTTTCAACTGGTGCAGGCCATGCTGGCCGACAGCCAGGCCGAGCTGTACGCCGCCGAGTGCATGACCATCGACGCCGCGCGCCGCCGCGACGACGGGCACAACGTGTCCACCGAGGCCTCTTGCGCCAAGATGTTCGCCACCGAGATGTGCGGCCGCGTGGCCGACCGCGCGGTGCAGATTCTGGGCGGCGCGGGCTACATGACGGAGTACGGCATCGAGCGCTTCTACCGCGACGTGCGCCTGTTCCGCCTGTATGAAGGCACCACACAGATCCAGCAGATCATCATCGCCCGCAACATGGTGCGCGAGGCGCGTAACGCATGAGCGGCACGATTGCGGCGCAGGACGCGGCACCGGGCCTTGCGCCTGACCCGGCGCGCACCGAGCCGCAGGACAGTGCATGGCCCGGCGGCGCGCCGCCGCCCGACCGCAGCGCTTTCATGCGCCTGATCGGCGCGGCGCAGGTGCCTGCGCCGCCGGGCAAGGTGCACGTGCGCCTGCCGCAGCTGCGCGAGGATTTGCTCAACCAGCTGCCGGCCGCGCACGGCGGCGTGATCATGACGCTGCTGGACTCGGTCATGTCACGCGCAGCGGGCCAGCTGCCCGGTGCGCCCTCGCAGACCGCCGTGACGGTGGAGATGACCAGCCGCTTTCACCGCCCTGCGCGCGGCCCGCTGCTGGCCGAAGGCTGGGTGGTGCACGCCACGCGCAGCCTGTGCAGCTGCGCGGGCCAGCTGCTGGACGAGCAGGGCCAGGTGGTGGCCACGGCCCAGGGCACCTTCAAGTACTGGCTGGCGCCGGTGACCTGGAAGTCCCTGGAGTAATTGGGCTAAAAGTGCCTCCAGCGCTTGTCAATAAAGCGCTAGGCGCTCCTTTTTAAGGAGCGTTGTCCAGCTTCAGCCGCCCTTGCGCGTCAGCCACCAGCAGCTGCACCAGCTCCTGCGCAAAGCTGGGCAGGGCCTCCAGGCTGCGCACGCAGATTTGCATGTCGCGCACCGACCACGCGTCCGACAGCGGCACGATGGCGATGTCCATGTGCTGAGCGTGGCGGCTGGCCGCGGACTCGGGCAGAACGCCCACGCCCACGCCGGCTTCGATCATGCGGCAGGCGGTCTCGAAGTTGCCCACCTGGATGCGCAGCTTGATCGGGCGGTGCAGCTGGTCGCTGGCCTGGCGCAAAAACGCATGGATGGCGCTGGACTCGTGCAGCCCCACGTAGTCCAGCTCCAGCGTGTCGGCAAAGTCGATCTGCATCTGGCCGTCCAGCGCATGGCCGCGCGGCACCACCAGCACCAGGCGGTCGCGGCGGTAGGGCAGGGTTTCCAGGTTTTCGGTGCGCACCAGCCCGGCGACGATGCCGATGTCGGTCTGCCCCTCGGTCACGGCGCGCACGATGTCGTGCGACAGCCGCTCGCGCAGGTCGATGTTCACGTCCGGGTTGCGGCGCAGGAAGTGGCGCAGCACGGGCGGCAAAAACTCGCCCAGCGAGGTGGTGTTGGCAAACACCCGCACATGGCCCTTGATGCCGCGCACGTATTCCTGCATGTCGCCGCGCAGGTGTTCGATCTGGCCCAGCACCATGCGCGCATGGGTCACAAAGGCCTGGCCCGGCGGCGTCAGCGTCACGCCCTGGCTGGTGCGGTACAGCAGCTTGGTGCCAATGCTTTCCTCCAGGTTCTTGATGCGCGTGCTGGCCGCGGGCAGGGAGATGAAAGAAAGCTCGGCGCCGCGCGTCATGCTGTTGGCGTCGGCGATATGCACCATCAGGCGCAGGTCCACAAGGTCGAAGTGCATTGCCATAGGGGCGCGATTTTAGGAGCCTGTCGGACTTGGAAATCGCCGGCTGCAAATCGACCGCAGCGGCCCATTTTTCACCGTCTTCTTGCCTAATAGCTGGGCTATTGGGCTGCGAACCCGGCAAAAACTGTGCTCGCTGGGGCCGATTTTCGCTTTCGACGCTCCAAGTCCTACAGGCTCCCAGAAAGCATCGCAAACGCCGGCTTTCACAAATGCGAACCAGGGCCGCAGCGGTGCGCGTACGATTGCTCCCACTTTTTTCATCCAAGCCCTCATGACTGCTGTTGCCGACCTTTCCTCTACCAGCGCCGCCACCGGCGCCCTGAGTCACCTGCGCGTGCTCGACCTCTCGCGCGTGCTGGCCGGTCCCTGGTGCACCCAGAACCTCGCCGACATGGGTGCCGACGTGATCAAGATCGAAAAACCCGGCGACGGCGACGACACCCGCCACTGGGGCCCGCCCTTTTTCCCCGACGCCGAGGGCAAGCCCACCGACAACGCCTGCTACTTTGCCGCCTGCAACCGCAACAAGCGCTCCGTCACCGTGGACATGGCCACGCCCGAGGGCCAGCAGCTGATCCGCGAGCTGGCCATGCAAAGCGACGTGGTGGTGGAGAACTTCAAGACCGGCGGTCTCAAGCGCTACGGCCTGGACTACGAGAGCCTGTCGGCGCTCAACCCGCGCCTGATCTACTGCTCGGTGACGGGCTTTGGCCACACCGGTCCCTACGCTCCGCGCGCTGGCTACGACCTGCTGATCCAGGCGATGAGCGGGCTGATGAGCATCACCGGCCACGCCGACGACCAGCCCGGCGGCGGCCCCATGCGCGTGGGCGTGGCTGTGATCGACCTGTTCACCGGCATGTACGCCACCACCGCCATCCTGGGCGCGCTGGAGGCCCGCCACCGCACCGGCCGCGGCCAGCACATCGACATGGCGCTGCTGGACGTGGCCATGGCCGTGCTGGCCAACCAGGGCGCGGGCTTTCTCAACGCCGGCAACATCCCCAGGCGCCAGGGCAACACCCACCCCAGCGTCGTGCCCTACCAGGACTTCCCCACGCAAGACGGCAACATGCTGCTGGCCATTGGCAACGACGGCCAATTTGCCCGCTTTTGCGAGGCGGCGGGCGTGGACTGGGCGAGTGACGAGCGCTTCACGCTCAACGCCGGCCGCGTCATTCACCGCGACACGCTCATTCCCATGATGGCCCAGCTCACACGCACGCGCAGCACGGCCGAGTGGGTGCGCCTGCTGGAAGACAAGGCCGTGCCCTGCGGCCCCATCAACCACGTCGGCCAGGCGTTTGACGACGTCCATGTGCGTGCGCGCGGCCTGCGCGTGGAGCAGCAGCGCTACCCCGACGGCGACATGCCCGCTGGCGAGGTGGTCAACCGCGTGGTCACCACGGCCAGCCCGCTGCGCCTGTCCGACACGCCCGTCACCCTGCGCCATGCCCCGCCCGCACTGGGCCAGCACACCGACGAGGTGCTGCGCGAGCGCCTGGGGCTGGATGCCGCGCAGCTGCAGGCGCTGCGCGCGCAGCGCGTGCTCTGAGGCGGCGTCAGAAGGCGTGGGCCACGCCCACGCCGAACGCCGTGCGCGAGGGGTTGTGTTCGTAGCGCTGGTGCCCCAGGCTCGCGTAGAGCATGGTGCGCTTGGACAGGTGGTACTCCGCCCCCAGTGACGCCATGTGGTGGGTCACCCCGTCGTTCAGCCGCTGGCGGCCATAGCTGGCGCGCAGCGTGGTGACACCCAGGGCGTAGCTGCCGCCCACCGACACCATGCGCGACGTATCGGGGCTGCTCCCCGCGCGGCTGTGGTCGTAGGCCATCATCAGCGTGGCGGCGCCCAGGCGGTACAGGCCGCCCAGGAACAGATCCTTGTCGCCGCTGCCGTTGCGCTCGTAGCCCACCATGGCGGCCAGCGGGCCCTGGTCGTAGTTCAGCGACACAGAGCTGCCGCGCCCGTCGCGTCCGGGCGCCTGGGTGCGCTCGGTCGAGGCGCTGGCATTGAACGAGAAGCCGTCCCAGGTGGGCGAGTCGTAGTAAATGCCGTTGGCCATGCGCCCGTATTCCGCGGCCCCGTTGTTGCTGGCGCGGTCGGTCGGCGTGTAGTAGTGGGCCAGGTGCCAGGCGGTGGAGGCAATGCGGTTGAAGTTCGAGAAGGCGTCGAACTTCCATTCCTGGCCCCACATCGCGCTGAGGGCGCGGCCCAGGCGCAGCCGGCCCCAGCTGCCTTGCAGGCCCACGGTGGATTCGTCATGCCAGAAGGGCTTGCTGCCCGCGCCTTCGGATTGCCCCGTGTCCAGCTCGAAGCGCGTGCTCAGGCGGAAGGTGGCCTTGAGGCCGCCGCCCAGGTCTTCCGTGCCGGCAATCGCCAGATTGCTGCGCTGGATCGTTCCCAGCTTGCTGGTCTTGTCGTAGTCACGAAAAACGCCGGTGTCCAGGTAGCCGCTGATGGTCACTTGCGACTGGGCGGCAGCCGGCAGGGCGAGGGCGGCGAGGGTGGCAAAACTGAGAGGCAGGCATTGGGACATGCGCATCCTGGGGAACTCCTTGTGTGATGGGAGCGCCAAACCGTTTCCTGCCGGAAATGGCATGGGCGCGACGCTGCCGCTGGCAGCAGGGAGAGCAATGAAACCGGCCATCGTAGGAATGGCCGGTGCGATGACGCGCCCGGCAGACGGTTCGGGATTCCAGGGGGCCGCAGGCACTGCGGACCGCCCGAACAAAGGGCGCATGCGGGCCGCCTGGGGCAGCCTGCACGGCCCATTATAAAAATGGGGTGCGCGCGCGCCATCCGCGATGTCCCGTATGCGCGTGCCGCCCGGACCGGCAAAGAAAAAGCGGCCCGAAGGCCGCCTTGCGCACGGAGCGGGCCGTTTCAGGGGTACAGGCCGCGCATCTCGCGCGCATGCAGGATGCGCTTGCAGGCCACGATGAAGGTCGCCGTGCGCAGCGTGACTTTGTTCTCCTGCGCCACCTGCCACACGCCCGCGAAGGCGTCCTGCATGATGCGCACCAGGCGGGCGTTGATCTCGTCCTCGGTCCAGAAGAAGCTGGAAAAGTCCTGCACCCACTCGAAATAGCTCACCGTCACGCCGCCGGCGTTGGCGATCACGTCGGGCAGCACCAGCACGCCCTTGCCTTGCAGGATGTCGTCGGCCTCGGGCGTGGTGGGGCCGTTGGCGCCCTCGATCACCATCTTGGCGCGTATGCGGTCGGCGTTGTCGCGGGTGATCTGGCCCTCCAGCGCGGCGGGAATGAGGATGTCGCAGGCCACGCCCCAGAACTCGTCGGGGGCCATGGCGTCGGCGCCCGCAAAGCTGGCCACGCCGCCCGTGTGCTGCACATGCCGCTGCAGCGCGGTCACGTCCAGGCCCGCGGCGTTGTGCACCGTGCCGGTGTGGTCCTGCACCGCCACCACCCTGGCGCCGGCCTGGGCAAACAGCTTGGCGGCGGTGCCGCCCACGTTGCCAAAGCCCTGCACCGCCACGCGTGCGTCGGGGATGGTCAGGCCCGTCAGCCGGGCGGCTTCCACGCCCACGGTGAACACGCCGCGGCCCGTGGCCTCGTTGCGGCCCAGCGAGCCGCCCAGATCCACCGGCTTGCCCGTGACCACGCCGGTGGCGGTGGCGCCCACGTTCATGGAGTAGGTGTCCATCATCCAGGCCATGATCTGCGCGTTGGTGTTCACGTCCGGCGCAGGAATGTCCTTGGACGGGCCGATCAGAAAGCCGATCTCGCTGGTGTAGCGGCGCGTCAGGCGCTCCAGTTCCGCGCGCGACAGCTTGCGCGGATCCACCCGCACGCCGCCCTTGGCGCCGCCGTAGGGCACGTTGACGGCGGCGTTCTTGATGCTCATCCAGGCCGACAGGGCCATCACCTCGGACAGCGTCACGTCCTGGTGAAAGCGCACGCCGCCCTTGCCCGGGCCGCGGCTGAGGTTGTGCTGCACGCGGTAGCCCTCGAAGTGGGCGATGGTGCCGTCGTCCATCTCGATGGGCACGTCCACGATCAGCGCGCGCTTGGGCCGCTTGAGCGTCTCCACCCAGCGCGCCAGACTGCCCAGGTAGGGCGTGACGCGATCCACCTGCTGCAGGTAGGTGCCCCAGGGACCCAGGTGGTTGGGGTCCAGGTAGGAGGGCAGGGCGTGCGCGGCGGTGGGGGCGGTCGAGGCAATGGGGGCTTGTGCGGTGTGTGGCATGCGGGCGTCCTTGCGCAGTGGGGTCTGTCAGGCAGATCACTGTAGGCCTGCAGCCCGGGCTTGTCCAATGCCGTTGCCCTGTGCAGGCATGCCGCGGCGGCATGGCCCCGCAGGCACCGCACGGCGTCTTTTGCTATTTAAAACATAGCTGCTAGCGCTTGTTTTATAAGCGCTTCGGCCTTATTTGACTGTGAACTTCTCCAGCGCCGGATCGCCCGGCGGGTAGCGCAGCTCCAGTTGCCGCAGCACGGCGCGCACCACCGAGGCGATCATCAGGTTGCGGTGCGTCTTGGAGTCTGCGGGCACGATGGTCCAGGGCGCCCAGGGCGTGTGCGTGGCAGCCAGAAACTGCTCGTAGGCGCGCTGGTAGTCGTCCCACTGCTCGCGCACCTTGATGTCGCCGATGTCGAACTTCCAGTGCTTGGCCGGGTCGTCCAGGCGCTCTTGCAGGCGCAGGCGCTGTTCGTCCTTGCTGATGTGCAGCATGAACTTCAGCACCACCGTGCCGGTCTCGGCCAGCATGCGCTCGAAAGCGTTGATGTGGGCAAAACGCTGGCGCTGCTGCTCGGGCGTGATCCAGCCGTTGACCACCGGCACCAGCACGTCTTCGTAGTGGCTGCGGTTGAACACCGTCAGCTCGCCCGCGCCGGGCACTTTGGCGTGGATGCGCCACAGGTAGTCGTGCGCGCGCTCGAACTCGGTGGGTGCCTTCCAGCCCACGGCGCGCACGCCCAGCGCGCTCATGCGGCCGAACACGCCGCGTATCGTGCCGTCCTTGCCCGATGTGTCCGTGCCCTGCAGCACCACCAGCAGCTTGTAGCGCCGGTCGGCGTAAAACAGGTCTTGCAGCGCGTCCAGCTCCAGCGCCAGCTCGTCCACGCGGGTTCTGTCCTGGGCCTTGTCCCCGCACGAAAACGGTTTGGCGGCCGGGTCAAAGTCCTTCAGGCGCACGGCGGCGGCGCCTTCGTCATCGCCATGCTTGCCGTTCCTGTTTTTGCCATTGCCATTGCCTGTCACGGCGAAGTCGCCCGGCTGCCACTGGCGCCACAGCCTGGCCAGGCTGTTGTCTGCGACGTCGAAGGGGTGTTGCTGGGGCATGAGAAATTCCTTCTTGAATGGCTGTGCGGCAATGTGTTGCTTCAAAGCCTATTGTGTCGCCTTGCCGGGCAACGCGGCCCCGCCGCTGCGTGGGTCAAGCAGGCTTCATATACTGCCCCGCATGAGTGCAACAACACATGCCGCCGGCCTGCAGGGGCCGAGGCGCAGGGTGCTTTTTGTCACCCTCTATGAAGCCATTGCCATTGCCGTCTCCAGCCTGCTGTTCATGGCCATCGGCCAGAGCGCGGGCGCGTCGGGCGCCATGGCCGTGGTGGCGTCCACGCTGGCCATTGTCTGGAATGTGGTGTTCAACCACCTGTTCGAGCGCTGGGAGGCGCGCCAGAGCGTCAAGGGCCGGTCGGTGCTGCGCCGCGTGGTGCATGCCGTGGGTTTTGAGGGCGGGCTGGCGCTGGTGCTGATACCGCTGATGGCCTGGTGGTTTGGCGTCAGCCTGTGGCAGGCCACGGTGCTGGAGGCCGGGCTGCTGCTGTTCTTTCTGGTCTATACCTACGCCTTCAATTGGGCGTTTGACCGCGTCTTCGGCCTGCCAGCATCGGCGCAGGCCCTGCCCGCTGCACCGCCTGCGGGCGCAGCAGGCGTGACGGTCGCTCCTTGATTCATAGCTGCCAGCGCTTGTCAAATAAGCGCTTCAGCCGTTTTTGACACCTCTTCACACCTTCTCACCCGATCAGGGCCACGCCGGGCAGGCCCCAGTGGTGCAGCAGCTCGCGCAGGATGAGCAGGCGCGCGGCGCTGGCGCCATCGACGGGCAGCGCGTCGTGCGCCGCCGGGCGCCCGGCGGCGCGGGCGGCCAGGCGGTCGAACAGTTGCTCAACGGCGGCGATGCCCAGCCAGTCGCCCGCCACCGCGCCCGCAGCCTCCGCGGCGCCAGGCCCGGTCGTCAGCGTGCGCAGCGCATGCGCGTGCGGGTCGCGCGTGGCCAGCTGCAGTGCCGCGGGCAGACGGGCGCGGGCGGGCATGACGGCGTCCTCGATCACCTCGATGGCCTGCTCGATCTGCAGCAGCGTGGGCGGGTTGCCACGCAGCCACCGCGCTGCCAGCTGCTCCGTGCCGACGGGCAGGGTCAGGCCGCCGGGGGCGTCCATGCTCCCCGGCTCTGGCAGAACGAGCGTGGACTGCGCGTTGATCTGCAGCAGCCAGCGGTCGCGCTCGCCGGCCGGGCCGATGGCGCGGGGCGGGTGGTTGGCGCTGGGCAGCAATTGACTTGCGTAGCCTGTCACTCGAAGCGGAAGGCCGAGATGTCCACCGCCATCACGCGGTCGGTAAACACCTTGGCGCCGCGGCTGTCGCCCGCCGCGCCCGCCACCACATGCAGCGGCAGCAGGTGTTCTTCGGCGCGCGGCGGGTGCGACAGGCGTGCGCTGGGGCCGGCGGCGGTGTCCCAGGCGGCCAGGCGGGCGTTGCGCTCGGGCGCGGGCAGCGCCACGGTCTCGCCCAGCCAGCGGTCGAATTCGGCGCCGATGGCCGTGGAGCGCGGGTCGCCATAGCCGCGCATGTTGTGGTAGCTCATGCCGCTGCCGATGATCAGCACGCCCTCGCTGCGCAGGGGCTCCAGCGCCTGACCCAGCCGCAGGTGCTCGGCCGCGTCCAGGCTGCGCAGCAGCGACAGCTGCAGCACCGGAATGTCGGCATCCGGGAAGGCCACCTTCAAAGGGATGAAGGTGCCGTGGTCGTAGCCGCGCTCGCCGTCGTAGGCTGGCGCAAAGCCCGCGCCGGCCAGCAGGCCGCCCACGCGCTCGGCCAGCGCGGGCGCGCCGGGGGCGGGGTAGGTCAGCTCGTAGGTGTGGGCCGGAAAGCCGTGGTAGTCGAACAGCATGCCGGGGCGCTCGGCGGTGCTCATGCTGGGCTGCGGCGCCAGCCAGTGCGCGGTGACCAGCACGATGGCCCGCGGGCGCTGCGGCAGGCTGGGGGCAATGCTGCGCAGGTAGGCGGCGGTTTTGTCCCAGGCGTCGGCCGGGTTCCAGTCCATGAAAAAGCACGGCCCTGCGCCGTGCGGGATGAACAGCGTGGGCATGCGGGAGGCGGTGGTGGTGTGGGTATGGGTCATGGCCGGCAGTTTGAGCTTTGACGCAGGATTTTCAAAGTCTCAAAATTGCACCACAGTTATTACCATGGGTGTTGAATGGACCGTATCACCAGCCTGCGCGTGTTCGCCCGCGCCGCGGCCGCGGGCAGCCTGTCGGCTGCGGCGCGCCAGTCGGACATGTCGTCCGCCATGGCGGCCAAGCATGTCAATGCGCTGGAGTCGCGCCTGGGCGTCAAACTGCTGCATCGCTCCACGCGCAAGCTGGCGCTGACCGACGCGGGCGCCACCTATCTGGAGGCGGTGCAGCGCATCCTGGCCGATCTGGACGAGGCCGACGCTGCGGCAGCATCGCAGCGCACGCTGGCCACCGGGCTGCTGCGGCTGAACGTGCCGCTGGTCTATGGCCTGCGCCACATCGCGCCGCTGATGCCCGCGTTCAGCCGCGCGCACCCGGCCGTCACGGTGGAGCTGGGCCTGACCGACGCAGTGGTGGACCTGGTGGAGCAGCGCTGGGACCTGGCCGTGCGCATCGGCGCGCTGCATGGCGACAGTCTGCAGGCCCGTCGCCTGGGCGACTGCACGCTGGTGCTGTGCGCCGCGCCCGCCTACCTGGACACGCACGGCGTGCCCCGCACCGTGGCCGACCTGGCCCAGCACAACTGCCTGGGCTACACGCTCTCCAGCACCAACAGTCCGGCGCAGTGGTCGTTTGGCAAGGATGGCCGTATCAAGCAGAAGGTGCGCGGCAACCTGCGCGCCAGCAGCGGCGATGCGCTGCTGGCCGCGGCGCTGGGCGGCCAGGGCCTGATCTACGAGCCCAGCTTCATCGTCGGGCAGGCCCTGGCGCGCGGTGAACTGCTGGCGCTGGCGCTGGACCTGCCCCCGTACGATCTGGGCGGCATCCACGTGGTGTGGCCCGCGACGCGGCATGTGCCGGCCAAGGTGCGGGCGATGATCGACTTTCTGGTGGAGCGGCTGGGCGCGCAGGCCTGAAACATGCGCCGCAAGGGCTGGGCGGTGCAGGTGTTTGCCGCGCCGGGCGGCACCCATCACAATCGCGAGCTGTTCGGCCCGCAACGGCTGGTGGACGACCATCTGCGAGCAGCAACTGCCCATTGCTGACTTCGCGCTGCAGCACCCCTTCGCCATTGCGCCCAACTGATCCCCCTTCGCAACACACCGAGACAACGCACATGAAGAGACGCTCCACCCTCGCCCTGCTGGGCACCGCTGCCCTGGCGGGCGCCGGCCTGCTGCCCCACGCCGCCCTGGCCCAGGCCGATGGCGCCTGGCCCGCCAAGCCCATCAAGTGGGTCGTGCCGTTCCCGCCGGGTGGCGCCATGGACGTGATCGCCCGGACGCTGGGCGAAAAGGCCGGCCGCACGCTGGGCCAGCCTTTCGTGATCGAGAACCGCCCCGGCGCGGGCGGCAATATCGGCGCCGATGCGGTGGCCAAGTCGCCGGCCGACGGCTACACCATCATGATCACGTCCATCGGCATGGCCACCAACAAGGCGCTGTACCCGCGCCTGAGCTATGACCCGCAAAAAGACTTCGCGCCCGTCAGCCTGCTGGCCGTCGTGCCCAATGTGCTGGTGGTGAACGCCTCCAAGACGGCCGACAAGTCGGTGGCCGACGTGATCGCCCGCGCCAAGCGCGACCCGGGCAAGCTCACCTACGCCTCGGCCGGCAACGGCACCTCCATCCATCTGGCGGGCGAGGTGTTTGCCTCCATGGCCGGGCTGGACCTGCTGCACGTGCCCTACAAGGGCAGCGGCCCGGCGGTGACCGACATGCTGGGCGGCCAGGTGGACCTGATGTTTGACAGCATCACCTCGGCGCGCCCGCACATCCAGGCGGGCAAGCTGCGCGCCCTGGGCGTGACCAGCGCCAAGCGCTCGGCCACGCTGCCCGACGTGCCCACCATCGCCGAGGCCGGCGTGCCGGGTTATGAAGTCTCGCCCTGGTTTGCCGTGTTCGCGCCCGCGGGCACGCCGCAGGCCATCGTGGCCAAGATCAATGCCGCGCTCATCGACGCCATGAAGCAGCCCGACACCCTGGCCAAGTTCGAGACGATTGGCGCCGAGCCCATCGGCAGCACGCCGCAGCAGCTGGCCACGCACCTGGACAAGGAGCTGGCCCGCTGGGGCAAGCTGATCAAGGAGCGCAACATCCGCATGGATTGAGCCTGACCGGCCATCGACCACTGAGCTTGCGGCGCTTGTCGTGCAAGGGCTGGAAGCTCTTTTTTTGATTGCGCGGGCGGGCACTTTGTGATGCTGCAGCGGGCGTGCAGCCATGCCCCGGGGCTGCGTCTTCCCGCGTGGCGCGGCCGGGTTCCGCCGGCAAGTAAAATCGCGCCTTCCCAAGGAGCGTTGCAGCGGGCGTGTGACTGCCCGTCAGGCTTGGGCATTCGCAAAACCAACGACGCTCGCCTGCCGCATCCCCATAGCCACAGGTGAGCCATGTCTGATATTTCCGCCCCCCCTCCCATGAAGCTGTCCGGCCTGGAGCCGGTTTTTATCGGCGAGGGCACTTTGTTCGTCAACGTGGGCGAGCGCACCAACGTCACCGGCTCCAAGGCGTTCGCGCGCATGATCCTCAACGACGAGTACGAGCAGGCGCTGTCGGTGGCGCGCCAGCAGGTGGAAAACGGCGCGCAGATCATCGACGTGAACATGGACGAGGCCATGCTGGACAGCAAGGCCGCGATGGTGCGCTTTTTGAACCTGATGGCCTCCGAGCCCGACATTGCCCGCGTGCCGGTGATGGTGGACAGCTCCAAGTGGGAGGTCATCGAGGCCGGCCTGCGCTGCCTGCAGGGCAAGGGCATCGTCAACTCCATCAGCATGAAGGAGGGCGTGGGTGAGTTCAAGCGCCAGGCCAGGCTGATTCGCCGCTATGGCGCTGCCGCCGTGGTGATGGCGTTTGACGAGCAGGGCCAGGCCGACACCTTTGCGCGCAAGATCGAGATCTGCGAGCGCGCCTACCGCATCCTGGTCGATGAGGTGGGCTTCGCGCCCGAGGACATCATCTTCGACCCCAACATCTTCGCCATCGCCACCGGCATCGAAGAGCACGCCAACTACGCGGTGGACTTCATCAACGCCGTGCGCTGGATCAAGCAGCACCTGCCGGGCGCCAAGGTGTCGGGCGGCGTGTCCAACGTGTCGTTCAGCTTCCGCGGCAACGACCCGGTGCGCGAGGCCATTCACACCGTGTTTCTGTACCACGCCATCCAGGCGGGCATGGACATGGGCATCGTCAACGCGGGCATGGTCGGCGTCTATGACGACCTGGAGCCCGCCTTGCGCGAACGCGTCGAGGATGTGGTGCTCAACCGTCGCCCTGACGCGGCGGAAAGGCTGCTGGAGATTGCCGAGGCCGCCAAGGGCGCCGCCAAGGACGACAGCAAGAAGCTGGAATGGCGCGGCACGCCCGAGCATCCGAGAACCGTCGGCGAGCGCCTGTCGCATGCGCTGGTGCACGGCATTACCGACTTCATCACCCAGGACACCGAAGAGGCCTACCAGGAGATCGTCGTGCGTGGCGGCGGGCGCCCGCTGCATGTGATCGAGGGCCCGCTGATGGACGGCATGAACATCGTGGGCGACTTGTTCGGCGCCGGCAAGATGTTCCTGCCCCAGGTGGTCAAGTCTGCCCGCGTGATGAAGCAGGCCGTGGCCCACCTGATCCCCTACATCGAGGAAGAAAAGCGCCAGCAGGAGGCCGCGGGGCTGGACGTGACCAGCAAGGGCAAGATCGTGATTGCCACCGTCAAGGGCGATGTGCACGACATCGGCAAGAACATCGTCACCGTGGTGCTGCAGTGCAACAACTTCGAGGTCATCAACATGGGCGTGATGGTGCCCTGCCACGAGATCCTGGCGCGTGCCAAGGCCGAGGGGGCCGACATCATCGGCCTGTCGGGCCTGATCACGCCCAGCCTGGAAGAGATGCAGTACGTGGCTGGCGAGATGCACAAGGACGACTACTTCCGCATCAAGAAGATTCCGCTGCTGATCGGCGGCGCCACCTGCTCGCGCGTGCACACCGCCGTCAAGATTGCGCCGCAGTACGAGGGCCCGGTGGTCTATGTGCCCGATGCGTCGCGCAGCGTGAGCGTGGCGCAGAGCCTGCTGGGCGAGCAAAAAGACAGCTACCTGGCCGAGGTGCAGGCCGACTACGAGAAGGTGCGCGAACTGCACGCCAAGAAGAAGAAAACCCCGCTGTGGCCGCTGGCGCAGGCGCGCGCCAATGCCACGCCGGTGGACTTCACGCAGTTCAAACCCACGGTGCCGCGCGCGCTGGGGCGGCGGGTGTTCAAGAACTTCGACCTGGCCGAGATCGCCAAGTACATCGACTGGGGCCCGTTCTTTCAGACCTGGGATCTGGCGGGGCCCTTTCCGGCCATTCTGGACGACGAGGTGGTGGGCGAGCAGGCATGCAAGGTCTATGCCGACGGCCAGGCCATGCTGAAGAAAATCATTGAAGGCCGCTGGCTGCAGGCCAACGGCGTGATGGCGCTGCTGCCCGCCAACCGCGTGGGCGACGACATTGAGTTCTATACCGACGAGTCGCGCACGCGCGTGGCGATGACCTGGTACGGCCTGCGCCAGCAGACCGAAAAGCAGGCCGTGGACGGCGTGATGCGGCCCAGCCGCTGCCTGGCCGACTTTGTCGCGCCCAGGGGCAGCGGCGTGGCCGACTACGCCGGTCTGTTTGCCGTGACGGCGGGCATAGGCGCCGAGAAGAAGGAGCAGGAGTTTCTGGCCGCGCTGGACGACTACAGCAGCATCATGTTCAAGTCCCTGGCGGACCGCCTGGCCGAAGCCTTTGCCGAATGCCTGCACCAGCGCGTGCGCACCGACCTGTGGGGCTACGCCGCGCAGGAGCAGCTGACGAACGAGCAGCTCATCAAGGAGCAGTATCAGGGCATCCGCCCCGCGCCGGGCTACCCCGCCTGCCCGGACCACACGGCCAAGACCGACTTGT
The DNA here is from genome assembly GCF_050251835.1 of Diaphorobacter sp. Taxonomy (NCBI): domain Bacteria; kingdom Pseudomonadati; phylum Pseudomonadota; class Betaproteobacteria; order Burkholderiales; family Comamonadaceae; genus Diaphorobacter; species Diaphorobacter sp. The sequence goes on from NZ_JBFWLZ010000008.1 coordinate 28,529, forward strand.
TTCGCGTGCTGGACGCGCAGGACATCGGCATGCACCTGACGGAAAGCCTGGCGATGTTCCCGGCGTCCAGCGTCAGCGGCTTTTACCTGGCCCACCCTGATGCCACCTACTTCAGCGTGGGTCAGATCGGCGAAGACCAGCTGCAAGACATGGCCCAGCGCCGCGGCATGGACGAGCAGGAGCTGCGCCGCCTGCTGGCGCCGAATCTGTAATTGCCATCGGCGTGACCGCAGCCGGCGCGTGCCGGGCCGCCGCGCCCCCACCGCCGTGGACTACCGCCTGCGCGGCGTGTGCGTTGCTTACGCGACGGGTTTGGCGCCCGGCCCGGCGCCCGACGGCGCGTCCGAGTTCCTGCCCGGCTGTCCGCCCGGCCCGGGGGCGGCCAGGTCCAGCTGCATCACGATCATGTTGACCAGCGTGCTCACCGAAGGCCGGCCGGTCTCGATGACGTAGTGCGCCGCGTCGCGGTACAGCGGATCGCGGGTGCGGTAGAGGTCGCGCAGTCGCGCCAGCGGGTCGGCCACCTGCAGCAGCGGGCGGGCGCGGTCGTGCTTGACGCGCTTGAAGATGTCTTCGGGCGAGGCGCGCAGGTACATCACATGGGGAAAGCCGCGGCGCAGGGCGGCGCGGTTGTCCTCGCGCAGCACGGCGCCGCCGCCGGTGGACAGCACCATGCCGCCCGGGGTGTCGGCCAGCTCGGACAGCAGCGCGGCCTCGTGGTCGCGGAAGGCGGGTTCTCCGTGCTGTTCAAAGTAGGCCCGAATGCTGGTGCCCAGACGCTGCTCCAGCCGCTGGTCCAGATCCACAAAGGGCAGTCCCAGGCGGCGGGCGAGCTGGCGGCCGACGGTGGACTTGCCCGAGCCTGGCATGCCAACCAGGGCGCAACGCGTGTGCATGCTTGAGTGTGAGTTGTGTGGTGAAGGACGGCGAGTGTAAGGCGGCCCACGCGGTTTCACGCGCTGAAGGAGCGCTGGAAAGCCGCCACCTGCGCCTGACACCGGCGCCCACCGCCGTCAGTCCACCATGATCTTTTGCTCTTTGATCAGCGTGGACAGCAGCTTGCCCTCGTTGGCCAGCAGGGTCTTGAATTCTGCGGTCTCCAGCGGCGCCGGCTCGGCGCCCAGGTCGCCATAGCGGGTTTTGGTGGTGGGCAGGGCCAGGGCCTTGGCCAGTTCGCGGTTCATGCGGGCGATGATTTCTGGGGGCGTGTTCCTGGGCGCCCACATGCCGAACCAGATGTCCAGGTTGGCATCCTTGAAGCCTTGCTCGCCCACGGTGGGCACGTCGGGGAAGAAGGGCGAGCGCTTGGCGCTGACCACGCCCAGCAGCTTGACCTTGCCGGTGCGGATGTGCGGGAAGGCGATGCCGGGGTCGCAGACAAAGTCGGCCTGCCCGGCCATCACATCCTGCAGCGCAGGCGCCGCGCCGCGGTAGGGGATGTGCGTGACGAAGGTGCCGGTGGACAGCTTGAACAGTTCGCACGCCAGGTGCGGCGGCGTGCCGGCGCCAGCCGAGGCGTACGACAGCTTGCCGGGTCGCGCCTTGGCCAGCGCCACCAGATCGCGCGCGTCCTTGCCTTCAAACTGCGGCTTGGCCACCAGGTACATCTGCGTCTTGCCCACGCCGCCCACGGGTGCCAGATCGCGCGAGGGCAGGATGCTGGACTTGAACAGCGAGGGGTTGGCCGTCTCCACCGAGGTGGGGGCAATCAGGAAGGTGTAGCCGTCGGGGTTGGCGCGGATCACCTCCGCGGCGGCGATGTTGCCGCTGGCGCCGGGCTTGTTGTCGATGACCACGGACTGGCCGATGGACTCGCCAATCGCCTGCGAAACGATGCGTGCCATCACGTCGGTGCTGCCGCCGGGGGCAAAACCGACCACGATGCGAATGGGCTTGCTGCTGGGCCAGGCCTGCGCCTGTGCGGCGGCGGCGACGCCGGCGGCGCACAGGGTCAGGGCGGCCCGCGCCAGGCTGCGGCGGGTCAGAGAGAGAGAAAAGGTCATGGTGCTGTCTCCGTTGTGGTTGTTAAAAATCACCATTGGCCTGCGCCCGGCCCGTAGGCCGGACGCAGGCGGTTGTGCCCTCGGCCGCTTACGCGGCGCTCTCGCGCATCATTTCGCGCAGACGGAACTTCTGAATCTTGCCGGACGGGGTGGAGGGCAGGTCGTCGCGCACCACCAGCTTTTCGGGGATGTATTGCAGCGCCACTTTCTGTGCCTTCAAGAACTCCACCATGCCGGCCAGGTCGATGGTCTGGCCGGGTTTGGGCACCACCACGGCGCAGGCGCGCTCGCCCAGGCGCTCGTCCGGTATGGCGACGATGGCCGCCAGCGCGACGGCCGGGTGGCGGTAGAGCAGCGACTCGATCTCGACCACCGGGATGTTTTCGCCGCCGCGGATGATCACGTCTTTGCTGCGGCCGGTGATGCGCAGGTAGCCGCGCTCGTCGATGTAGGCCAGATCGCCGGTGTCAAACCAGTCGTCGGCATCGGTGCCGTTGAGGTGTGCGCGGTGCAGGTAGCCGCCAAAGTTGGAGCACGAGCGCAGGTACAGCTTGCCCGGCTGGCCGGGGGGCAGCGGGCGGCCGTCCACATCCAGCACCTTGATCTCGACGCCCGGCAGCGGGCAGCCGTCGGTGTGGATGGAGCGCTCGTCGTCGTCCTCCAGGCAGGTGGTGGTGACGGCGCCGTTTTCGGTCATGCCCCAGGCCGAGACGACCTTGGCGCCCAGTGCCTGGCGCGCCTGCTCGACCAGCGGGCCCGGAATGGGCGCGCCCGCGCACAAAAAGGTGCGCAGCGTGGGCACGCCCTGGCCGGTCTCGGCCACGGCGCGGGCCAGGTCGGTCAGGAAGGGCGTGGAGGCCATGGTGAAGGTCACGCCTTCGCTCTGGATCAGCGCAATGGCCTTCTTCGGGTCCCAGATGTCCTGCAGCACCGCGCTGCACTGGAGCAGGATGGGCATCATCAGGCCGTACATGAAGCCGGTCTGGTGCGCCATGGGCGAGGCCATCAGCACCACGCTGTCGCTGTCCAGCCGCATGCGCTGGGCGTAGGGCACGATGTTGGCCATCACGGTGTTGGCCGAGTGCATCACGCCCTTGGGCTCGCCGGTGGTGCCCGAGGTGTAGATCAGTTGCGTGATGTCGTCGGGGCCGGGCCGGTGGGCGGTGAGGATGTCCTGCGCGTCGGCCTCTTTCTCCCACTCTGGGCCGCTGAGCAGGGCCTCGAAGCTGTTCTCGCCGCTGCCGCCCGCGGTAATCACATGCTGGAGGTGCGGCAGGCTGGGCTGCAGCGCGGTGATCATTTTTTCAAAATCGAAATTGCGGAACACCTTGGGCGCAATGATGACCTTGGATTCGCCGTGCTGCAGCATGAAGGACAGCTCGCGCTCGCGGAAGATGTGCATCAGCGGGTTGATCACCGCGCCGATGCGCGAGCAGGCCAGGTAGGTCAGGGTGAACTGCCACCAGTTGGGCAGCTGGCACGACACGATGTCGTTCTTGCCCACGCCCAAACGCGCAAGGCCGACCGCAATGCGATCGGCCATCTGGCCCAGCTCGCGGTACGTGAAGCGTTTGACTTCGCCGCTCTCCACCTGCACGGCCGTCAGCGCCAGCTTGTCGGGGCAGGCGGCCACGCAGGCGTCCAGCGCATCGTTGATGGTGCGGTCGTGCCACAGGCCCTGTGCCACCATGGCGGCGCGGCGGGGGGGCAGCAATACGGCGTCAAATTTCATGTCTTGTCTCCTGGTGTGATCCGCCGCCTTGCTGTGGTTTGGCGGCGGTGTGTTGTGGTGGGCTGGATGTCAGGCGGGCACAAACTGGCGGCCGGCGCGGGTGCGGGCAATGATGGTTTTCATGATCTGCGCTGTGCCGTCACCGATCTGAAAGCCCAGCACATCGCGCAGGCGCTGCTCCATCAGGCCGCGGTCGTAGCCGCCGTGGCCGTAGCACAGCAGGCACTGGTGGATCACGTCGTAGGCCAGCTTGGGGCCCCACCACTTGGCCATGCCGGCCTCGGCGGTGTGCGGCAGGCCCTTGTCTTTGAGCCACAGGCCCTGCAGGCACAGCAGGCGGGCGCCTTCCACTTCGGTGTCGAACTGCGCCAGCGGGTGCGTCACGCCCTGGAAGGCGGCCAGCGGCTGGCCAAAGGCCTCGCGCTGGGTGATGTACTCCCAGGTTTCTTCCAGGGCCACACGGGCCACGGCCAGGCACTGCAGGCCAATCAGCGAGCGCGAGAAGTCAAAGCCGTGCATCACCTGCACAAAGCCCTTGTTCTCCTCGCCCAGGCGGTGGCTGACGGGCACGCGCACGTTCTCAAAGAAGATGGAGCCGCGGCCAATGGCGCGCTGGCCGTGGCAGTCAAAGCGGTTGGTGGTGATGCCGGGGGTGTCCATGGGCACCAGCAGCGCAGTCACGCCGTGGGCCTTGGATTCGGGCGTGCCGGTGCGGCCAAACACCACCGCAATGTCGGCCTGGTCGGCGGCAGAGATGGAGGTTTTCTCGCCGTTGATGACGTAGAAATCGCCATCGCGCTCGACGCGCAGGCGCAGGTTGGCGGCGTCCGAGCCACCGCGCGGCTCGGTCAGCGCGATGCAGCAGATGGCTTCACCGGCGGTGAGCTTTTTCAGCCAGGGCGCCACCACCTCGGGGTTGCCGTACTTGGACAAAATTTGTCCGTTGAGCGAGGCCAGCAGGTTCAGGTACGAGAAGCTCAGGTCCGCACGGGCGATTTCTTCATGGATCACGCCTGCGGCCAGGCAGCCCATGCCCAGGCCGCCAAATTCCTCGGGCAGTTCGGGGCAGATAAAGCCCAGGCTGCCCATTTCGCGCAGCAGCTCGCGGTTCAGGTCGCGGGTCTTGTCGCGCTCCAGAAAGCCGGGGGCCACGCGTTCGGTAGCAAAACGGCGGGCGGTCTCGGCCAGCGCCTGCAGGTCTTCGTCGATGTAGGGATTGGGGTTCATCATGGTGCTGCTCAAGGGTTTGTCATCTTCATGTTGCGCGTGCGCGGCGGGTCATCGACCAGCACCACCTTGGCCCCCACGGGTTTGCCCCGGCGCCAAAGCCTGGCCGCAGTGGCGTGTGTTCAGGGCCTCAAGCCTTCGACCTCCCCAAAAAAGCGCGTACGTATCGCTGTCGGGCTGCCAGACTGCCTCGGACGCTTTGGGGAAATCGACTGGCATGGCGGGTACTTCTGCCAGCGCAGGCTTACTTGGCGTACTTGCGGAACTCGGGCTTGCGCTTTTCTTTCAGCGCATTCACGCCTTCGCGCGACTCTTCGGTGTCGTAGTACAGCTTGAGCGCGTACATGCCCAGGCCCGCAATGCCGGCCTGGTGCGCGGTGTCGGCATTGAAGCTGCGCTTGGCAATGGCCAGCGCGGTGGGGCTGCGCTCGCACAGTTCTTCACCGATCTTTTGCACTTCGGCGTCGAGCTGGTCGTGCGGCACGCAGAAGTTGGCCAGACCCATGGCCACGGCTTCGGCGCCGCTGTAGCGGCGGTTCAGGTACCAGATTTCGCGCGCCTTTTTCTCGCCGACCACGCGGGCCAGAAAGGCGGTGCCGTAGCCGGGGTCGACCGAGCCCATCTTGGGCCCCACCTGGCCGAACTGCGCCTTGTCCGAGCAAATCGTCAGGTCGCAAATGGTGGCCAGCACGTTGCCGCCGCCAATCGCAAAGCCCTGCACGCGGGCAATCACGGGCTTGGGCACGTCGCGAATCGCCGTGTGCAGCTCCTCCATGGGCAGGCCGATGGTGCCGCGGCCGTCGTAGTTGCCGCTGTGGGCGGACTGGTCGCCGCCGGTGCAAAACGCCCGGTCGCCGGCGCCGGCCAGCACGATGGCGCCCACGTCGCGGTCGTATCCGGCCTTGTTCAGCGCGCGGATGATCTCGTCGCAGGTCTGGCCGCGAAAGGCGTTCATCTTCTCGGGGCGGTTGATGGTGATCCAGGCCACGCCGTTGCGCACTTCGTACAGGATGTCTTCAAAGTTCATGGTGTTCTTTCGGGGGTTGCGTGAGACGAAAGTAAGCCGCGCGATCAGCCGTGCATGGTCAGGCCACCGGAAACGCTGATCACCTGGCCGGTGATGAAGCCCGCGTCGTCGCTGCCAAAAAAGGCAATGGCGCTGGCCAGGTCGTCGGGCTGGCCCAGGCGGCCCAGCGGAATGGCGCTGCGGAAGGCTTCGATCAGCTTGGCGGGGTCGCGCGCGCCCTCGGCCACACCGGCCAGCAGGGCGGTGTCGGTGGGGCCGGGGCAGACCACGTTGACGGTGATGCTCTGGCGGGCGTGCTCGCGCGCCAGGGTCTTGGACAGGGCCACCAGGCCGCCCTTGCAGGCGGAATAGACCGCTTCGCCCGACGAGCCGCCGCGCGCCGCATCAGACGCCACGTTGACGATGCGGCCGTACTTGCGTTCGGCCATGCCGGGCAGCACCGCGTGCAGCATGTGCAGCGCGCCGGTCAGGTTGATGGCGATGAGCTTGTCCCACTCGGCCGGCTCGGTCTTGACGAAGGGCTTGAAGATGTCCCAGCCGGCGTTGTTGACCAGCACGGCAATCGGGCCCAGCTGCGCCTCGGCGGCAGCCACGGCGGCATCTACCTGGGCGCGGTCGGTGATGTTGCAGGCAAAGGCCGCTGCCTGACCGCCTTGGGCGCGGATGTCTGCGGCCACTTTTTCAGCGGCTTCGAGATTCATGTCGAACACCGCAACCCTGGCGCCTTCCTGCGCAAAACGGCGGCAGGTGGCACCGCCGATGCCGCCGCCGCCGCCGGTCACGATCACTGTCTTGCCGTTCAATCCTTGCATGATTTTTTCCTTGGGTGTGTGGTTTCAGTGCGGGTCGGTATGCTGTTGGTCGCATGGCCGTGCAGGGCGTCATATACGTCAACACATTGACTTATATTAGGGTTCTGCAGATCGCGGCGCAAGTAGAAAACACCAGGAAAAATAATGGATAACCCTATAAAAAATAGCGAAATTGCCAAGATGGAGTTGGCCAATCGCATCTTCTTTCGGTTGTATCAATGCGCAAATATGTTGCATAAAACCGGGACGCGGGCGGTGGAGGCCCAGGGTTTGACGACGCAGCAATGGGCGGTGCTGGGCGCCCTGTCGCGGCCCGAGGCGGCCGAGGGCATGAGCGTGGGCGACCTGGCCCGCTACCTGATGGTGAGCCGGCAGAACCTGTCGGGACTGATCAGCCGCATGGAGCGCGACGGCCACGTGGCCAACGCGCCCGATGACCGCGACCGGCGCTCGCGGCGCATCACCATGACGGCGTCGGGGCGCAAGGTCTGGCTGGATGAGGCGCAGCCCAACATCCAGCGCTATTACGCGCAGGCGCTGGACGAGTTTTCAGTGGGGGATATGGCGCACACCCTGCATTACCTGCTCAAGCTGCTGGACAACATGCAGCGCATCGACAGTGAGGGTGCGGTGGCCGCCGAAGACGACGGCCTGCAAGAGGCAGGGGAAGCGGACGGCGCTGGAGCCTGAGCGCCTGAGCGCCTGGGATCAGGCCGCGGGCGCCGCCCGGGCGCAATGCTTGCGCGCAAGGGTTACTTTTCGACGAAAGCGCGTTCGATCACGAAGTCACCGGGGCGGGTGGTGTTGCCTTCCTCGAAGTCGCGCTTTTCCAGCAGCGCCTTGAGCGAGGCCAGCATCTCCGGGCTGCCGCACAGCATCACGCGGTCTTCCAGCGGGTTCAGCTCGGGCAGGCCCAGGTCGGCGGCCAGCTTGCCGTTTTCGATCAGGTCGGGGATGCGGCCCTGGTTCTTGAACGGCTCGCGCGTCACGGTGGGATAGTACTTGAGCTGGCTGCTCACCATGTCGCCCAGAAATTCGTGCTTGGGCAGCTCTTGCGTCAGGTAGTCGTGGTAGGCCAACTCGGCCACCTGGCGCACGCCATGAATCAAGATCACCTGCTCGAATTTTTCGTAGGTCTCGGGGTCGCGGATCACGCTCAAGAACGGCGCCAGGCCCGTGCCGGTGGACATCAGGTACAGCCGCTTGGCCGGCAGCAGGTAGTCAATCAGCAGCGTGCCCGTGGGCTTTTTGCCGACGATGATGCTGTCGCCCACCTGGATGTGCTGCAGGCGCGAGGTCAGCGGGCCGTCGGGCACCTTGATGCTCAAAAACTCCAGATGCTCCTCGTAGTTGGCGCTGACGATGCTGTAGGCGCGCAGCAGCGGCTTGCCGTCCACCTTCAGGCCGATCATGGTGAAGTGCCCGTTGGAAAACCGCAGCGCCGGGTCGCGTGTGGTGGTGAAGGAGAACAGACGGTCAGTCCAGTGGTGCACCGTCAGTACACGCTCTTCGTGGAATGCGCTCATGGATGGGTGGACAGGAAAACGTTGAAAGAGGGGCGGGATGCCATAACACCGAGTGTTGCCGAGTTTCGCTGCTTTGTTATGCGTGCCAGGCATAAAGAGAATATGCGCCCCCGGCTGCAAGCGCGGTATTGTCCGGCAAACTCGGGCCGGCGGTACAGTTGCCGACCCCGGGTGCTGACCTGCGGCAAAGGATTCGATGATGCAAAAAACTTTCACAACCTTGGTGGCCACGCTGCTGCTCAGCGCGGGTACGGCCCATGCGCAGGGCGCCTACACGATCGGCGAGATCAACAGTTACAAAGCCCAGCCCGCCTTCCTGGGCCCCTACAAGAAGGGCATGGAACTGGCCGTGGAGCAGGTCAACGCGGCCGGCGGCATCCACGGCAAGAAGCTGCGGCTGGTCACGCGCGACGACAACGCCACCCCCGGCGATGCGGTGCGCGCGGCCGAGGAGCTCATCGCGCGCGAGAAGGTGGACGTGCTGATGGGCAGCTTTCTGTCGCACGTGGGTCTGGCGCTGACCGACTTCGCGCAGCAGAAAAAGCGCTTCTTCCTGGCGGCCGAGCCGCTGACCGACAAGATCGTGTGGGAGCACGGCAACCGCTACACCTTCCGCCTGCGCCCCTCCACCTACATGCAGGTGGCCATGCTGGTGCCCGAGGCCGCGGCGCTGAAGAAAAAGCGCTGGGCCATCGTCTATCCCAACTACGAGTACGGCCAGTCGGCCGTGGCCACCTTCAAGCAGTTGCTCAAGGCCGCACAGCCGGACGTGGAATTTGTCGCCGAGCAGGCCACGCCGCTGGGCAAGGTGGATGCGGGCAGCGTGGCGCAGGCGCTGCAAGACGCCCGGCCCGACGCCATCTTCAACGTGCTGTTCGCGGCCGATCTGGCCAAGTTTGTGCGCGAGGGCAACACCCGCGGGCTGTTTGCCGGGCGCAGCGTGGTCAGCCTGCTGTCGGGTGAGCCCGAGTACCTGGACACCCTCAGGAACGAAACGCCCGAGGGCTGGATCGTCACCGGCTACCCCTGGTACGCCATCCAGACACCCGAGCACAAGGCCTTTCTGGACGCCTACCAAAAACGTTTCAAGGACTACCCGCGCGCGGGCTCGGTGGTGGGCTACAACGCCGTCCAGTCGGTGGCCGCGGGCCTGAAGAAGGCCGGCAGCGCCGACACCGAAAAGCTCATCGCGGCCTTTCGCGGCCTGCAGGTGGCTACGCCCTTTGGCCCCATCACCTACCGCGTGCAGGATCACCAGTCCACCATGGGCGCCTACGTGGGCAAGACCGCCCGCAAGGACGGCATGGGCGTGATGGTGGACTTCAGCTACCAGGACGGCGGCAAGTTCCAGCCGTCTGACGCCGAGGTCAAACAACTGCGCCCGGCCGCGCCCTGATGGACTTTTCCGGACTCTTCGCCCAGCTGCTCAACGGGCTGGCGGGCGCGTCCACGCTGTTTTTGGTGGCGGCGGGGCTGTCGCTGATCTTTGGCGTGATGCGCATCGTCAACTTTGCGCACGGCTCGTTTTACATGCTGGGGCTGTACCTGGCCTATTCCTGCGTGGAGCGGCTGGCCGATGCCATCGGCTTTTGGCCCGCGCTGCTGCTGGCGCCGCTGGCCGTGGGGCTGCTGGGCGCGGCGGTGGAGGTGCTGCTGCTGCGGCGCATCTACCGCGCGCCCGAGCTGCTGCAGCTGCTGGCCACCTTCGCGCTGGTGCTGGTCATCAAAGACGCGGCTTTGTGGCTGTGGGGCCCAGAGGAGCTGCTGGGCCCGCGCGCGCCGGGGCTGGAGGGCGCGGTCGATCTGCTGGGGCGGCGCTTTCCGGCGTACGACCTGTTTCTGATCGCCGTGGGGCCGCTGGTGCTGGGGCTGCTCACGCTGCTGCTCACGCGCACGCGCTGGGGCACGCTGGTGCGCGCGGCCACGCAAGACCGTGAGATGGTGGGCGCGCTGGGCGTCAACCAGGCCTGGCTGTTTACCGGCGTGTTTGCGCTGGGCGCGCTGCTGGCGGGCCTGGGCGGCGCGCTGCAGCTGCCGCGCGAGCCCGCCAGCCTGGAGCTGGACATGCTCACCATCGGCGCGGCCTTCGTGGTGGTGGTGGTGGGCGGCATGGGCTCGCTGCCCGGCGCCTTTGTGGCGGCGCTGGTGATCGCCGAGCTGAAAGCCGTGTGCATCTGGCTGGGCGTGCAAGAGGTGGCGGGCGTGGAACTGTCGTTCTCCAAGCTCACGCTGGTGGTCGAATTTGTAGTGATGGCCGGCGTGCTCATCTGGCGGCCCTGGGGCCTGATGGGCCGGCCGCAGGCCGCCGCACGCAGCGTGGGCGCGCCCGAGGCACCGCTGCGCCGCGCCGGGCGGGGCGCTGCCACCGCCTGGGCCGCGCTGCTGCTGGCCCTGGCGCTGGCGCCGCTCATCGTGGGGCAGAGCAGCTACGCCACCGTGCTGCTGACCGACATCGCCATTGCCGCGCTGTTTGCAGCCAGCCTGCACTTCATCTTGGGGCCGGGCGGGCTGCACTCGTTTGGCCACGCGGCCTACTTCGGGCTGGGGGCGTATGGCGCGGCGCTGCTGGTGCGCGGGCTGGACTGGCCCATGCCCGCCGTCTTGCTGCTGGCGCCCCTGGCGGCGGCGGCAGGCGCGCTGCTGTACGGCTGGCTGTGCGTGCGCCTGTCGGGCGTGTACCTGACCATGCTGACGCTGGCGTTTGCGCAGATCACCTGGGCCATTGCCTTCCAGTGGGACGGCTTAACCGGCGGCAGCAACGGCATCACCGGCGTATGGCCGCCCGACTGGGCCGCGCAGGGCGCGGTGTTTTACTGGCTGGTGCTGGCCCTCAGCGCAGTGGGCATCTACCTGCTGCGGCGCATGCTGTTTGCGCCGCTGGGCTGGGCGCTGCGCGCCGCGCGCGACTCGGCCGTGCGTGCCGACGCCATCGGCATCGACGTGCGCCGCGTGCAGTGGGCGGCCTTTGTGGTGGCCGGGCTGCTGGCCGGGCTGGCGGGCGCGCTGTATGCGTTCTCGAAGGGCAGCGTGGCGCCTGATGCGCTGTCGGTCACCAAGTCGGTCGATGGGTTGGTCATGGTGCTGCTGGGCGGCATGCACACCTTGGCCGGGCCGGTGGTGGGCGCGGGCGTGTTCACCTGGCTGCACGACAGCGTGGCGCGCTCTACCTCCTATTGGCGCGCGCTGCTGGGCGGCATCATGCTGGTGCTGGTGCTGCTGTTTCCGCAAGGAATTTCGGGGTTTGCCCAGGTGTGGCAAGCGCGGGCAGCTATCAAAAACAAAGCGACCGGGGCGCGCCATGAGTGATGCAACGGCCAGCTTGCTGAGCGTGCAGGCGCTGCGCAAGTCCTTCGGCGGCGTGCAGGCGGTGCAGGGTGTGTCGTTTGACGTGGCCGCTGGCGAGCTGCTGGCGCTCATCGGCCCCAACGGCGCGGGCAAGACCACCACCTTCAACATGGTGGGCGGCCAGCTGGCGCCAGGCGGCGGGCGCGTGCTGCTGCACGGGCGCGACATCACCGGGCTGGCGCCGCGCGCCATCTGGCGCCTGGGCGTGGGCCGCACCTTCCAGATTGCGCAGACCTTTGCCAGCTTTACCGCGCTGCACAACGTGCAGCTGGCGCTGCTGTCGCACGACCGGCAGACCTGGCGCTGGTGGCGCCGCGCCGATGCGCACCGCCCGCAGGACGCCCTGGCCCTGCTGGAGCAAGTCGGCATGGCGGCGCAGGCCCAGCGCCCCTGCAGCGAGCTGGCCTACGGCGACGTCAAGCGCGTCGAGCTGGCCATGGCCCTGGCCCACGCGCCGGCGCTGCTGCTGATGGACGAGCCCACCGCCGGCATGGCCCCCGCCGAGCGCGTGGCCCTGATGCAGCTGGTGCAGCGCATCGCCCGCCAGCGGCGCATGGGCGTGCTGTTCACCGAGCACAGCATGGACGTGGTCTTTGGCCAGGCCGACCGCGTGGCCGTGCTGGTGCGCGGCCAGCTGCTGGTCGAGGGCACGCCGCAGCAAGTCCAGGCCGACGCGCGGGTGCAGGCCGCCTACCTGGGCACCGGGCTGGCGCCAGCCGGGCTTGTGGGGGATGCAAATGAATAAAAACGATAGCTACCAGCGCTTGCCAGGCAATGGCAAGAGTCCAGAAACATCACTACTCCAGGTCGAAGACCTGAACGCCTGGTACGGCGCGGCGCACATCCTGCACGGCGTGTCGCTGACCGTGGGGCGCGGCGAAGTCGTGGCCCTGATGGGGCGCAACGGCGCGGGCAAAAGCACCACGCTCAAAAGCATTGCCGGGCTGGTCGATCGCACCCAGGGCAGCGTGCGCTTTCAGGGCCGGCGCATCGACGGCCAGCCGCCCTACCGCATTGCCCGCGCCGGGCTGGGCTACGTGCCCGAAGACCGGCGCATCTTCACCGACCTGACGGTGCGCGAGAACCTGGAGGTGGGCCGCCAGCCGCCGCGCCGCTGGCAGGACGGCCAGAGCGTGCCGCTGTGGACGCCCGAGCGGCTGTTTGCGCTGTTTCCCAACCTGGGCGAGATGCCCGACCGCCTGGGCGGGCGCATGAGCGGCGGCGAGCAGCAGATGCTGACCGTGGCGCGCACGCTGATGGGCCAGCCCTGCCTGGTGCTGCTGGACGAGCCCTCCGAGGGCGTGGCGCCGCTCATCGTGCAGCAGATGGCGCGCACCATTTCTGAGCTGAAGGCCCAGGGCCTGGGCATCTTGCTGAGCGAGCAGAACCTGCCCTTCGCCCAGGCCGTGGCCGACCGCGCCTGCGTGCTGGAGCAGGGCCGCATCGTGCACACGGGCCCGATGGCTGGGCTGACGGTGTTTTAAGGCGCTAGCCCTTGTCTGATGAGCGCCAGAAGCTATCAATAGCGTAGCGTCTGCCAACTCCCCGCCGTTATTTCCGCGAAGGCGGGAATCCACCGCGGTGACCACTGGGCGACCCTGTGCATGAATCCCCGCCTGCGCGGGGATGACAGGTTGATTTGGCCTGTAGCCTTTATTTGCCGTGCGTTGTCCGCTATTGATTCAGTAGCGATTCAAAAGCTTTCCCAATCACCTTCCGCGCCCTGGTCAGCCGTGGAGGCCTTGGCGGCGGGCTTGGCCGGGGCCAGTGCCTTGGGCGTTGCCGGTCGTGCGCTGGCGGCGGGGGCAAAGCGCTGCTGCGTTGCGGACTGCGGCGCCGGGGCGGGAGACGCGGCCGATCGAGCGGCCCACGATGCGCCCGATGTGCTGCCCGATGTACTGCCCGATGCGCCGCCAGCCAGCGCCGTGTGCCCGCCCTGAATGCGGAACACGCTCACCGCCGAGGCCAGCTGGCCGGCCTGCGCCTTCAGGGCGCCGGTGGCGGCCGTGGCCTCTTCGACCAGCGCGGCGTTTTGCTGCGTGACCTGATCCATCTGCGTGATGGCCTGGTGCACCTGCTCGATGCCGCTGCTTTGCTCCTGGCTGGCGGCGCTGATCTCGGCCACCAGGTCGCTCACGCGCTGCACGCTTTGCACGATGGCGTCCATGGTGCGGCCGGCTTCGGCCACCTGCTGCGAGCCTTCTTCCACCTTGGCCACCGAATCGGTGATCAGCCCCTTGATGTCCTTGGCCGCACCGGCGCTGCGCTGCGCCAGGGCGCGCACCTCAGATGCCACCACGGCAAAGCCGCGGCCCTGTTCGCCAGCGCGGGCGGCTTCCACGGCGGCGTTCAGCGCCAGGATGTTGGTCTGGAAGGCAATGCTGTCGATCACGCCGATGATGTCGGCGATCTTGCGGCTGCTGTCGTTGATGGCGCCCATGGTCTGCACCACGCCCGCCACCACCTGGCCGCCCTGCACGGCAGTTTGCGACGCGGATGCCGCCAGCTGGTTGGCCTGGCGCGCGTTGTCGGCGTTTTGGCGCACGGTGCTGGTCAGCTGCTCCATCGATGCGGCGGTCTGCTGCAGCGAGCTGGCCTGCTCCTCGGTGCGCGACGACAGGTTTTGGTTGCCCGCATCCAGCTGGCTGGACGCCGTGGCGATGCCGTCGGCGCCCGCGCGCACGCGCGCCACCACCTGCGACAGATTGGCGTTCATCTCCTGCAGCGCCTGCAGCAGCTGGCCGGTCTCGTCGCCGCGGCTGGCATGCACCTGGCTGGTCAGGTCGTTGGCCGCCACGGCGCGCGCCACCTGCACCGCCTGCGCCAGCGGCTGCGTGATGCCGCGCGTGAGCCACCAGGCGCAGCCCGCGCCCGTGGCCACGCCCAGCACCCCCAGCACGATCAGCCACAGCCGGCTTTGGTCGTAGGTGGCGTTGATGTGCTGCGCGGTGCCGTCAATGCGTGCGCGCTGCATGTCCAGCAGGCGCTGGATGAGGGCGGTGTACTTGTCGGTGGCGGGCAAAAACACCTGGGTCAGCAGGCGCTCTGCTTCTTCGGCCTGGCCGTCGGCCTTGGCCTTGACGGCCTCGTTGCGCGAGGACAGGTAGGCCTTGCGCGCCTCCTGAATCTCGGCCCACAGGGCTTTTTCTTCGGGGCTGGTCAGCAGCGGCTCGATGCGCTTGACCAGCTCGGCCGACTCGCGCGTGGTGGTGGCGGTGTCGGATGCGAAGAACTGCGCCAGCGACGGGTCGGAGCTTTTGGCAATGGCGCTGGTGCGGCGCGCGGCGCTGTACACATAGCGGTACCAGTCGCTGATCATGCGCTCCACGGCCAGGGGCTGCTGCGTCATCTCGCTGGTGGCCTGTGCCACGGTCTGCAGCCGCCACAGGCCGAAGGCGGTCATCAGCGCCATCAACAGCAGGACGAGCGCAAAGCCGCCTGCCAGGCGGGCTCCGATACTGAGGTTCTTCATGAATGCTCCCTGACTTCTGAAAGTTGAACGTGAAACGGTGGCCACGCCCGCAGCCGGGGTGGTCCAGGCGTGACTGCGTTTCAGGCGCCGGCGGCGCGCAGCACGCGGCGGTACTGCACCGCCTCGGCCACATGGGCCACGGCCACGGTTTCGCTGCCGGCCAGATCGGCAATGGTACGCGCCACCTTCAGGGCGCGGTGCGTGCTGCGCGCCGACCAGGCCAGCCGCGCGGCAGCCGCCTGCAAAAAGCGCGCGGCGGCGTCGTCCAGCGCGGCCAGGCGATCCAGTTCGCGCCCGTGCAGCGCCTGGTTGGGCGTGCCCTGGCGCTGCATGGCGCGCTGGTGCGCGGCGGCCACGCGCTCGCGCACGGCGCTGCTGGTCTCGCCGGGCGGCGCGCCCAGCAGTTGGTCGGCGGGCAGGGCGGGCACTTCTACATGCAGGTCGATGCGGTCCAGCAGCGGGCCCGACAGCTTGCCCTGGTAGCGCGCCACCTGGTCGGGCGTGCAGCGGCAGGCGCGCTGGCTGGACCCCGCAAAGCCGCAGGGGCAGGGGTTCATGGCGGCCACCAGCTGAAAGCGCGCCGGAAACTCGGCGCGCTGCGCCGCGCGGGCGATGGTGATGCGTCCGCTCTCCAGCGGCTCGCGCAGCGCCTCCAGCGCGCTGCGGGCAAATTCGGGGAATTCGTCCAGGAACAAAACGCCTTCGTGGGCCAGCGATATCTCGCCGGGCCGTGGCGGCGATCCACCGCCGACCAGCGCCACCGCGCTGCAACTGTGGTGCGGGCTGGCGGTGGTGCGCTGCATCCACTGCGCGGGGCTGAAGCGCCCGGCCAGGCTGGCGATGGCCGCGCTCTCCAGCGCCTGCTCCACCTGCATCGGCGGCAGCAGGCCGGCAAAGCGCTGCGCCAGCATCGACTTGCCCGAGCCCGGCGGCCCCACCAGCAGCAGCCCGTGGCCGCCCGCGGCGGCGATCTCCAGCGCGCGCCTGGCGGCGGCCTGGCCCTTCACGTCGGCCAGGTCGGGGCCGCCGGTGGCGGGCTGCGGCGGCGTGGGCTGCAGGCGCTGCCAGCCGCCGTCGTCATCGGGCTCGGGTGCGTGCGCGGCGGCGGGCAGAAACTGGCGCACCACGTCCAGCAGGTGGCGGGCGCGGTAGATCTCGGTGCCGGGCACCAGGGCGGCCTCTTCGGCGCTGCCCGGCGGCAGCACCATGCGCACGGGCTGGTTCAGCGCGCGCAGCGCCAGGCTGGTGGCCAGCGCGCCGCGCACCGGGCGCAGCTGGCCCGACAGCGACAGCTCGCCCGCAAATTCCCAGCCCGCCAGCCGGGCCGCGTCGATCTGCCCGCTGGCCGCCAGGATGCCCAGGGCAATCGGCAGGTCAAAGCGGCCCGAATCCTTGGGCAGGTCGGCCGGCGCCAGGTTGACGGTGATCTTCTTGTTGGCCGGAAACTCCAGCCCCGCGTTTTGCAGCGCCGAGCGCACGCGCTCGCGCGCCTCTTTCACCTCCACGTCGGCCAGGCCCACCAGCACAAAGCTGGGCAGTCCGTTGGCCAGATGCACTTCGACGGTGACGGCGGGCGCCTGCAGGCCCAGCAGGGCGCGGCTTTGCACCAAAGCAAGACTCATGGTGACGGTTCTTTCCGGGGCGGATGTGTCATGGCGGTGCGCCGGGCCGCTGGCGCAGCGTTTTGGCACCAGGCTGGTGCGCGCCGCCGCCGCTGGCGGGCCCGATGGCCGCACAGTTGCTGCCAAATGTACCTTGGTGGTGCACCGCCGGCGCCTGGGCGGGGGCGCGGCGGTGCTGGCACGGTCTGTGCATCAGACCGCTTGTCATCCATCACGCAACCCCACCGGAGGAACCATGAACCGCTCTATCCACAAGTCCATGACCCTGCGCCTTGCCGCGGTCGCCCTCGCCGCTGCAGTGCCTGGACTGGCCAGTGCCCAGCTCAGCGCGAATGTGTCGCTGACCAGCAACTACAAGTTTCGTGGCCAGGACCAGGACGTGAACCGCATCAAGGGCTTCAGCCCGGCCATTCAGGGCGGTTTTGACTACAGCTTTGAAGGCACGGGCTTTTACCTGGGCAACTGGAACTCCAGCGTGGACTGGCTGCCGGGCAACGCGATCGAGGCCGACTTCTACGGCGGCTACAAGTTCAAGGCCGGTGGGCTGGACATGGACGTGGGCGCGCTGACCTACGTCTATCCCGGCAACACCAGCGGCAACACCACCGAGCTGTATGGCGCGGCCACCTGGGGGCCGCTGACGGCCAAGTATTCGCACACGGTGTCCAAGGACTACTTCGGCTGGGCAGGCGCCAAGACCTCCAGCAACCGCGGGCGCAACACCGGCTACCTGAACCTGGCGTTTGCCCAGGAGGTGGCGCCCAGCATCACGCTCAAGGCCGCCGTGGGCTACACGCGCTTTTCTGGCGACATCAAGGATCTGGGCGTGCCCAACTATGTGGACTACAGCCTGGGCGGCGCCTATGACCTGGGCGACGGCCTGTCGCTGTCTGCCGCCGTCGCGGGCGCCAACAAGAAAGGCTTTTTTGGCGACGCCAACAAGGCCCGCGTGATCGTCGCCCTTACCAAAACGATGTGAACTGATCCGAGGAGCCCATCATGAAAATGGTCACCGCCATCATCAAACCCTTCAAGCTCGACGAGGTGCGCGAGGCGCTGTCGGACATCGGCGTGCAGGGCATCACCGTCTCCGAGGTGAAAGGCTTTGGCCGCCAGAAGGGCCACACCGAGCTGTACCGCGGCGCCGAGTACGTCGTGGACTTTCTGCCCAAGGTGAAGATCGAGGCCGCCGTGGCCGACGAGCTGGTGGATCGCGTCATCGAGGCCATCGAAGGCGCGGCGCGCACCGGCAAGATCGGCGACGGCAAGATTTTCGTGTCGCATCTGGAGCAGGTGGTGCGCATCCGCACCGGCGAGACCGGCCAGGACGCCCTGTAACCCCCCACCCGTCAAGGAGAAACACCATGAAAAAACTGTTGGCTTCCCTTCTGTTGGGGCTCAGTCTGTTGTCCGGCGGGCCGCTGGCACTGGCCCAGGCCCCGGCCTCCGCGCCTGACGTGGCGGCATCGGTATCGGCTGCGGCAGAGCCCGCGCCCGCCGCTGCCATGGCCGCCGCACCGGCGCCCGCCGAAGCGCCCTTGCCTGCGCCTGTCGCCGAGCCGCCCGCGCCCAGGATCGACTCCGGCGACACCGCCTGGATGCTGACCTCCACGCTGCTCGTCATCCTGATGATCATCCCGGGTCTGGCGCTGTTCTACGGCGGCCTGGGCCGCAGCAAGAACATGCTGTCAGTGCTGATGCAGGTGTTTGTGGTCTTTGCGCTGGTGTCACTGCTGTGGGCCATCTACGGCTACAGCCTGGCGTTTGCGGGCGAAGGCAAGTGGGTGGGCGACCTGTCCAAGCTGTTCCTGAAGGGCGTGACCCAGGAGACCTTCGGCGCGCTGGCGACCATCCCCGAGTACGTGTTCGTCGCCTTCCAGGGCACGTTTGCGGCCATCACGGTGGCGCTGGTCGTGGGCTCGTTCGCCGAGCGCATCAAGTTTGCCGCGGTGCTCATCTTTGCGCTGCTGTGGTTCAGCTTCAGCTATGTGCCCATGGCGCACATCGTGTGGGGCGGCGGGCTGCTGGCGCAGGATGGCGCGCTGGATTTCGCGGGCGGCACCGTGGTGCACATCAATGCGGGTATTGCCGGCCTGGTGGGCGCCTACATGGTGGGCAAGCGCATCGGCTTCGGGCGCGAGGCGTTCACGCCGCACTCGCTCACGCTGACCATGGTGGGTGCCTCGCTGCTGTGGGTGGGCTGGTTCGGCTTCAACGCGGGCTCTGCCGGCGCCGCCAACGCCGCCGCCGGTCTGGCCTTTGTGAACACCGTGCTGGCCACCTCGGCCGCCACGCTGTCGTGGATTGCGGGCGAGGCGCTGCACAAGGGCAAGGCATCGATGCTGGGCGCGGCCTCGGGCGCGGTAGCCGGCCTGGTGGCAGTCACCCCGGCCGCGGGCTTCGTGGGGCCCATGGGCTCCATCGTCATCGGCCTGATCGCCGGCCTGGTCTGCCTGTGGGGCGTGGGCGGCCTGAAGAAGATGCTCAACGTGGACGACGCCTTTGACGTGTTCGGCGTGCATGGCGTGGGCGGCATCGTGGGCGCCATCCTCACCGGGGTGTTTGCCGCGCAGGGCCTGGGCGGCACCGGTGGCCTGACGCCCGACACCTTCAGCATGGGCGCGCAGGTGTGGGTGCAGGTCAAGAGCGTGCTGTTCACCATCGTGTGGTCGGGCGTGGTGTCCTTCCTGGCCTACAAGGCGGCCGACCTGCTGGTGGGCCTGCGCGTGGCCGAGGAAGACGAGCGCCAGGGCCTGGACATCAGCTCGCACGGCGAGACGGCGTACCACCGCTGAGTGCCATCGCGCTGGGTACTTTGACCATTCCCGGCAAGGGGCCCGCCCGGTTGCAAACGGGGCGGGCCCTTTTGTCGCGCGGGCCTGCCGCCCGTGTCTGCAGAACGCCCCCTGCGCGGGGAGGGCAGGGCAGTACCATCCACCGCATGGACGCCACCCTTCGCCAGATCATCGACCGCGTGCGCGGCTGTGCCGACCGCGGCACCGCGCTGCGCATCTGCGGCGGCGGCACCAAGGATTTTTTCGGCCCCGGCGCGCCGCAGCACGCGGGCGAGCCGCTGGACATGCGGCCGCTGGCTGGCATCGTGAGCTACGAGCCCAGCGAGCTGGTGGTGACCGCGCGCGCCGGCACGCCGCTGGCCGAGCTGGAGGCGCTGCTGGCGCAGCATGGCCAGAGCCTGCCATTCGAGCCGCCGCGCTTTGCGGGCCTTGGCAGCGCGGGCGGCACCGTGGGCGGCATGGTGGCGGCCGGCCTGTCGGGCCCGGCGCGCGCCAGCGCGGGCGCGGTGCGCGACTACGTGCTGGGCGTGCAGATCATCAACGGCCGCGGCGAATTGCTGCGCTTTGGCGGCCAGGTGATGAAGAACGTGGCGGGCTATGACGTCCCGCGCCTCATGGCCGGGGCCTGGGGGCAGCTGGGCGTGATCACCGAGGTCAGCCTCAAGGTGCTGCCGGTGCCGCCGGCCGAGGCCACGCTGCGCTTTGACTGCGACCAGGCCGAGGCGCTGCGCCGCCTGCACGCCTGGGGCGGCCAGCCGCTGCCGCTCAACGCCAGCTGCTGGGTGGAGGATGACGGCCAGGGCCGGCTGTACGTGCGCCTGCGCGGCGCCCGGGCTGCGGTGCAGGCGGCCTGCCGCAGCATGGGCGGCGCGCTGCAGCAAGGCCCCGGCGTGCCGGGCGACTGGAATGCCTGCCGCGACCAGCGCCTGCCCTGGTTCACCGCGCGGGCGCCGGACCATGCGCTGTGGCGCCTGTCGGTGCCGCAGACCGCGCCGGTGCTGCCGCTGCCCGCGGGCGTTGCGCCGCCGCTGGTGGAGTGGCACGGCGGCCTGCGCTGGGTGCAGGCGCCGCCAGACGCGGGTGATGCGCTGCGTGCCCTGGCTGCCCAGGCGGGTGGAAGCGCTACTCTATTCATAGCTGCTAGCGCTGGTAAATCGGGCGTTAAAGCCGTTTTTGATGCATATCCTGAGCCGCTGGCCGCCATCCACCTGCGGCTCAGGCAGGCGTTCGACCCGGCGGGTATCTTCAACCCGGGCCGGCTGGTGTAGGCCATGCGATTGCTGCGCCACATGACCGGGCGGCACCGCACCCGGGCCACCAACCGCGTGCTGGGCCTGCTGCTGGCCTTCAATGCCGGGGCGGTCAACGCCGGGGGCTTTCTGGTGGTGCACATGTACACATCGCACATGACGGGCTTTCTGTCGCTGGTGGCCGACAACCTGGTGCTGGGCAACACCACGCTGGTGCTCAGTGCCATTGGCACGCTGTGGGCCTTCATGTCGGGCGCGGGCACCACGGCCATCCTGGTCAACTGGGCGCGCCACCAGCGTCTGCGCAGCGGCTATGCGCTGCCGCTCTTGCTGGAGGCGGCGCTGATGCTGCTGTTCGGGTTGATGGGCGCCATCACGCTCACCTGGCGCACGCCGTTCTCGGTGCCGCTCACGGTGCTGCTGCTGGCCTACATCATGGGACTGCAAAACGCGCTGGTCACCAAGATGTCGTCGGCGCAGATCCGCACCACGCACATGACGGGCATCGTCACCGACCTGGGCATCGAGCTGGGCAAGGCCCTGTACTGGAACCGCAGCGGCACGCCGCCCGAAGCCCAGGTGCACGCCAACAAGACGCGCCTGCGCATGTTTGCCAGCCTGCTGGGCATGTTCACCGTGGGCGGCGTGGTGGGCGCGGCGGGCTTCAAGCATGTGGGCTTCATCTGGGTGGTGCCGCTGGCAGCCATCTTGCTGGCCTTGTCGCTGCCGCCGCTGGTGGCCGACTTTGACCGCCTGGCGCAGCTGTGGCGCACGCGTGGCTGGCGCCGCGCGGGCCAAGCGCCTGGCGACGATGCTGCCGCGCGCCCCGACGGCAGGTAACTGCAACACCACCATCCCAGGCACACCATGCAGACCCGGCTCGCACCCCAATACCAGGGCACGCCCCAAGGCCAGGAGGCCGACGCCATCCTGCGCCAATGCGTGCACTGCGGCTTTTGCACCGCCACCTGCCCCACCTACCAGCTGCTGGGCGACGAGCTGGACGGCCCGCGCGGGCGCATCTACCTCATCAAGCAGGTGCTGGAGGGCGCCGCGCCCACGCGCAAGACCCAGCTGCATCTGGACCGCTGCCTGACCTGCCGCAACTGCGAGAGCACCTGCCCCAGCGGCGTGCAGTACGGCCATCTGCTGGACATCGGCCGGCGCATCGTTGATGAAAAAGTGCGGCGCCCCCTGGGCGAGCGCGCCGTGCGCTGGGCGCTCAAGGAGGGGCTGCCATCGCCGCTGTTCGGCCCTGCCATGCGGCTGGGCCAGGCGGTGCGCGGGTTGCTGCCGCAGCCGCTGCGCGCCAGGGTGCCGCCGCGCCAGGGCGCGGGCAGCTGGCCCACGCGGGTGCACTCGCGCAAGGTGCTGCTGCTGCAGGGCTGCGTGCAGCCCGCGATGGCGCCGCGCATCAACAGCGCTACCGCGCGCGTGCTGGATGCCGCCGGCATTCAGACCGTGGTGGCGCCTGCTGCCGGCTGCTGCGGCGCCATCAGGTTCCACCTGAACGACCAGCGCGGCGGCCTGGCCCAGATGCGCGCCAACATCGACGCCTGGTGGCCCTGGCTGGAGAGCGGCGGGGTGGAGGCCATCGTCATGAACGCCTCGGGCTGCGGCGTCACCGTCAAGGAATACGGCCACCTGCTGAAGGGCGACGCGCAGTATGCAGGCAAGGCTGCGCGCATCAGCAGCCTGGCGCGCGACCTGTCCGAGCTGCTGCCCGATCTGGTGGAGCGCCTGCGCGGGCGCGTCAATCCACCCGCCGCGCCACTGGCCTACCACCCGCCCTGCACCCTGCAGCACGGCCAGAAGCTGCGCGGCGGCGTGGAGCAGCACCTGGCGGCGCTGGGCTTCACGCTGCGCGTGGCGCGCACCGAGTCGCACCTGTGCTGCGGCGCGGCCGGGGCCTATTCGGTGCTGCACCCGCACATTGCGTACCCGCTGCGCGAGCGCAAGCTGGGCGCGCTGGCCGACGCCTTTGCCGACCAGCCGCCCGCGGCCATTGTGTCGGCCAACATGGGCTGTATCACCCACCTGCAAAGCGGCACGGCCATTCCCGTCAGGCACTGGGTGCAGATGCTTGACGAGGCACTGCTGCCCGCCGCCTGAAGGCGGCCCGCGCCGCAAGGCTGGCATGATGCCGGGTTTTCTGATCGCCGCGCCGGACGGAGTTTCCGCGCCAATTTTTGCCATGAACGACACCGTGAACGCACCACAACCGCCCGGCGCAGACGCCGCGCAGCCCGCAGCCGCCCACACCCCTGCCGTGCCAGGCGGGTCGGCATCGGCATCGGCAGGCGTGCAGCAAGAGGCGCAAGAGGCGCAAGAGATTGCGCAGGCCGGCGCGCAAGACGTGGCGCACGATGCAGCCCACGAAGCGGCCCACGAAGCGGCCCAGGACGGCGGCGCCCAGACCGGGCCGCGCAAGGCCCGCCGCTTCGGGGCGCGGCGCGAGCCGCTGGCGCAGGCAGGCGCTGCTGAACCCGCTGCCGCAGAACCTGCCGCCGCCGGCAAGCCCCAGCCGCGCCGCACCCACCCGCTGCTGGAGCAGCTGGCCGGCTGGTACCCGCACCTGTTCGGCGCGCAGTTCCTGCCGCTCAAGCGCGGCATCTTCCAGGATCTGCTGGCCGCGCATGGCGAGGCTATCGACAAGGATGCGCTCAAGCTTGCCCTGCACATCCATACCCGCTCCACGCGCTACCTGAATGCCGTCGCCCAGGGCCTGCAACGCCACGACCTGCAGGGCCAGCCCGTCGAGGCCATGGCGCCCGAGCATGTGCACCACGCGCTGCTGGAAGTGTTTCGCCGCCGCAAGCCGCGCGATGGTGAAGACCTGACCGACAAGCTGCGTCGGCGCATCGCCCAGGCATTCGAGGCCAGCGGCCTCACGCGCGAGGCCTATGACGCCCTGGTGCGCGGGCGCGACGAAAAGGCCAACGCGCTGCTGGACGAAGCCTTTGCCCAGGTGGCCGAGCAAGACGCCAAGGCCGAGGCCCTGCTGCGCGCCTTCGAGGCCAGCGGCGCCGCGCCCGAGCAGTTTGCCGACATGTACGGCATGGACCGCCGCGTGGTCGCGCAGTCCCTGGCACGGGCGCGCCGGCTGCGTGCGCCCGCCGCTGACGGTGCATCCACCGAGGGCACGGGCGAAGCCTGATCCGTCGTGGCCCTCGCCGGGGTTTGTGGGTCAAAACTGCCTGCAGCCCAGGTAAATCAAGCGCTGGCAGCTATCAAAATTGATGAGCCTGCGCCGCTCAGTGGTGATCGCGCCGCGCGATCGTCAGCAGGTGCTCCACCTCGTCCGCCTGGTGGCGCAGGTTGTGGGCGTGCCAGCGCTGGATGACCCACATCACACCGGCCACCAGCAGGCCAAAGGCGGTGATTGCGCCAAAGGCCGACAGCCCCAGCTTGGTGGACAGGCTGTAGAACGCGCCCATGCCCAAAATGGCGGCCTGCTCGTTGAAGTTTTGCACGGCAATCGAGCGGCCCGCGCCCATCAGGTTGTGGCCGCGGTGCTGCAGCAGCGCGTTCATGGGCACCACCAGAAAGCCGCCCAGCCCGCCCAGAACGATCAAAAAAGGAATGGCCAGCCAGATGTTGCCGATGAAGTTCATGGCAATCACCAGCAGCCCCATGGCGATGCCCAGCGGAATCACCCGCGTGGCCATGTCCAGGCGCATGTGCATCGATGCCAGCACCGCGCCCGCCGCCGTGCCGATGGCCACCACGCCCACCAGGGCCGACGCCTGCGTGGTGCTGTAGCCCAGCGCCGCCGCGGCCCAGGCCAGCACGATGTAGCGCAGGTTGCCCGACACGCCCCAGAACAGCGTGGTGGTGGACAGTGAAATCTGCCCCAGCTTGTCGCGCCACAGCCGCCCGTTGCAGCTCCAGAAGTCGGGCAGCAGCGCCAGCGGGTTGGGCGGCATGGGGCGCATCTCCACGCCGGTGTGCGGGATGCGCAGGTTGAACCAGGCCGCCAGCAGGTACACCGGCACCAGCGCCAGGATGGCCGCCTCGGCCGCCAGGCTGATGCCCAGATCGACGCCCGGCATGTCCAGCGCCAGCAGGTGGCTGGAGATGTGCGGCGCGACCAGCTGGCCACCCACCAGCACGCCCAGGATGATGGAGGCGATGGTCAGACCCTCGATCCAGCCGTTGGCCTTGACCAGCTGCGACGCCGGCAGCAGTTCGGTCAGGATGCCGTACTTGGCGGGGGAATAGGCGGCGGCGCCCAGCCCCACCACGGCGTAGGCCAGCAGCGGGTGGTGGCCAAACAGCATCATCAGGCAGCCCACCACCTTGATGGCGTTGCTGAGCAGCATCACCCGGCCCTTGGGCATGGAGTCGGCGAATGCGCCCACCCAGGGCGCCAGCACCACGTAGAACAGCGCAAACATGGGCACCAGCGCGGCGCGCTGCCACTCGGGCGCCCCGCTGGTGCGCAGCAACTCCACGGCAGTCACGAACAAGGCGTTGTCGGCCAGCGAGCTGAAAAACTGCGCCGACATGATGGTGTAGAAACCGCGCTTCATCGGAGGGCTGGTGGCTCCATCAGCGGTGCTGATGGACTGTGAAACTTTGAAACACTCCTGGGAGCGACGGGCGGTTATATCACGCACCCCCGCCGGGCCGGTGCCAGAATGCCCCCCTGTGCCGTTCCGTGAAAACCCTGCCGATGCCGCGCCCGATCCTTGCCACCATCCACCCCGCCGCCGTGCGCGACAACCTGGAGCGCACGCGCCGCGCGGCGCCGGATGCGCGGTTGTGGGCCGTGGTCAAGGCCGACGCGTACGGCCACGGCATCGCGCGTGTTTTTGACGGCCTGCGCGCCGCCGATGGCTTTGCCCTGCTGGACCTGGCCGAGGCGCAGCAGCTGCGCGCCCTGGGCTGGCGCGGCCCCATCTTGCTGCTGGAGGGCGTGTTCGAGCCGCGCGACCTGGAGCTGTGCTCGCGCCTGGGCCTGTGGCACGCGGTGCATTGCGACGCGCAGATCGACTGGCTCAGCCGCCACAAGACCCAGGTGCCGCACCGCGTTTTCTTGAAGATGAACTCGGGCATGAACCGCCTGGGCTTCCCGCCAGGGCGCTACCGCAGCGCCTGGGCGCGGCTGAACGCGCTGCCGCAGGTTGATGAAATTTCTTTCATGACGCATTTTTCCGATGCAGACGGCCCGCGCGGCATTGCCCACCAGGTGCAGGCCTTTCATGCCGCCACTCAGGACCTGCCGGGCGAGCGCTGCATTGCCAACAGCGCCGCCATCCTGCGCCACGGCGCCGAGGCGCCGGTGCGGCTGGACTGGGTGCGCGCCGGCATCATGCTGTACGGCAGCGCGCCCGACCACCCCGAGCGCAGCGCCGCCGACTGGGGGCTGCAGCCGGCCATGACGCTGGCCTCGCGCATCATCGGCACGCAGCAGCTGCAGGTGGGCGACACCGTGGGCTATGGCTCGCGCTTCACGGCGGACGGGCCCCTCACCATCGGCGTGGTGGCCTGCGGCTATGCCGACGGCTATCCGCGCCATGCAGACACCGGCACGCCCGTGCTGGTGGACGGAGTGCGCACGCGCACCATCGGCCGCGTCAGCATGGACATGATTGCGGTGGACCTCACGCCCGTGCCCGGCGCCGGCCTGGGCACCGAGGTCACGCTGTGGGGCCGCGCCAGCAACGGCGCCGTGCTGCCCATCGACGAGGTGGCGCATGCCGCAGGCACCGTGGGCTACGAACTGATGTGCGCCCTGGCCCCGCGCGTGTCCGTGGTGGTGCAGGACTGATGCGCCGCATGGCGCCGCCGCACAGCCGCCCGTGCGCATCGTGGCGGCGCGTGCAGCGCCGCAGTTAGCATCCCTCATGGCCAAAGACAAGACCTTCTACTCCTGCACCGAATGCGGCGGCACCAGCCCGCGCTGGCTGGGCAAGTGCCCGTCCTGCGGCGCCTGGAACACGCTCATCGAATCCGTGCCCGACGCCGCCCCCGGCAAAAACCGCCTGAGCGCAGCCGCGGGCCAGTACGCTGGACTGGCCCAGGCGCAGGCGGTGATGCCGTTGTCGGCGATCGAGGCCACCGAGGTGGCGCGCACGCCCAGCGGCATCGATGAGCTGGACCGCGTGCTGGGCGGCGGTGTGGTCGAGGGCGGCGTGGTGCTGATCGGCGGCGACCCGGGCATCGGCAAGTCCACCCTGCTGCTGCAGGCGCTGGATGCACTGCAGCGCGCCGGCCTGCCCACGCTGTACGTGACGGGCGAGGAAAGCGGCGCGCAGGTGGCGCTGCGCTCGCGCCGCCTGGGGTTGGATCACAGCCAGGTAAGTGTGCTGGCCGAGATTCAGCTGGAGAAAATCCTGGCCACCGTCGAGTCCACGCAGCCCGCCGTGGCGGTGATCGACTCGATCCAGACGGTGTATTCAGACCAGCTCACCAGCGCGCCGGGCAGCGTGGCGCAGGTGCGCGAATGCGCGGCCCACCTCACGCGCATGGCCAAGGCCACGGGCATTGCCGTGGTGCTGGTGGGTCATGTGACCAAAGAAGGCGCGCTGGCCGGCCCGCGCGTGCTGGAGCACATGGTCGATACGGTGCTGTACTTTGAGGGCGACACGCACAGCAGCTTCCGGCTGGTGCGCGCCATCAAGAACCGCTTTGGCGCCGTCAACGAGATCGGCGTGTTTGCCATGACCGAAAAGGGCCTCAAGGGCGTGGCCAACCCCAGCGCCATTTTTCTGAGCCAGCACAGCGAGCCCGTGCCCGGCAGCTGCGTGCTGGTCACGCTGGAGGGCACGCGCCCGCTGCTGGTCGAAGTCCAGGCGCTGGTCGATGGCGGCGGCCCCAGCCCGCGGCGCCTGTCGGTGGGCCTGGAGCGCGACCGCCTGGCCATGCTGCTGGCCGTGCTGCACCGCCACGCGGGCGTGGCCTGCGCCGATCAGGACGTGTTTGTCAACGCCGTGGGCGGCGTGCGCATCAGCGAGCCCGCGGCCGACCTGGCCGTGATGCTGGCCATCACCAGCAGCCTGCGCGGGCGGGCGCTGCCCAAGGGCTTCATTGCCTTTGGCGAGGTGGGCCTGGCAGGCGAGGTGCGCCCCGCGCCGCGCGGACAAGAGCGCCTGAAAGAGGCCGCCAAACTGGGCTTCACCGTGGCCGTGGTGCCCAAGGCCAATGCGCCCAAAAAGCCCATCGCCGGGCTGCAGATACATGCCGTGGAGCGGGTGGACGAGGCCATGTCCGCCGTGCGCGAGCTGGGCTGATAAACAGGGTGATGGATCACAGCTACGCAGCTTCCACAGCGGCGCCGCGCGCGCTGCATAGGACAATGCGCCCATGAATTTGCGCAAGATATTGATACCCGCGGGCATCGCGGCACTGTTTATTGCAGCCTACCAATCCTGGGGAGTGCAGGGCATCGTGACGGTGAGCGGCGGCGTGGTCATGTGGGGGCTGCTGCACTACACGCGCCTGATGAACGTGATGCAAAAGGCCCGGCACCGCCCCATTGGCTACGTGGGCAGCGCCGTCATGCTCAACGCCAAGCTCAAAGCCGGCGTCAATCTGATGCATGTGGTGGCCATGACGCGCGCGCTGGGTCAGCAGCTGTCGGCCGACGGCGAGGAGCCCGAGCGCTACCGCTGGACCGACGGCACGCAGTCGCATGTGACCTGCGAGTTTGAAGGCGGCCGGCTGGCACGCTGGGAGCTGGTGCGCCCCGCACCGCAAGACGGCGACGCGCCTGCGCAAGCTTCCAACTCGGCTGGCGAATCGTAGAATCGCCAGCTTTGCGAGCTTTCGCAGTTCTCTCCTCTCTAAAGGATCCCCATGAGCCCTGTTATTCCCTCCATGGCCGACCGTGACGGCAAAATCTGGATGGATGGCCAGTTGGTGGACTGGCGCGATGCCAAGATCCATGTGCTGACCCACTCGCTGCACTACGGCTGCGGCGCTTTTGAAGGCGTGCGCGCCTACAAGACGGAGCAGGGCACGGCCATCTTCCGCCTGCACGATCACACGGACCGCCTGTTCAACAGCGCCAAGATCCTGCGCATGCAGATTCCGTTCACCAAGGACGAAGTGAATGAGGCACAACGCGCCGTGATCCGTGCCAATAACCTCGAGTCGGGCTATCTGCGCCCGCTGACCTGGATTGGCTCGGAAAAGCTGGGCGTTAGCCCCAAGGGCAACAAGATCCACCTGATCGTCGCCGCCTGGGCCTGGGGCGCCTACCTGGGCGAGGAAGGCATGACGCGCGGCATTCGCG
This sequence comes from Diaphorobacter sp., assembly GCF_050251835.1. Taxonomy (NCBI): domain Bacteria; kingdom Pseudomonadati; phylum Pseudomonadota; class Betaproteobacteria; order Burkholderiales; family Comamonadaceae; genus Diaphorobacter; species Diaphorobacter sp. The sequence goes on from NZ_JBFWLZ010000008.1 coordinate 57,579, forward strand.
TCAAGACCAGCAGCTTCACGCGCCACCACGTCAACATCACGATGACGCAGGCCAAGGCGTCGAGCAACTACACCAACTCCATCCTGGCCAACACCGAAGCCACCGATGACGGCTACGACGAGGCGCTGCTGCTGGACAACGCCGGCTTCGTGTCGGAAGGCTCGGGCGAGAACGTGTTCATCATCAAGGATGGCGTGGTCTATACGCCCGACCTGTCGGCCGGCGCGCTCAACGGCATCACGCGCAACACGGTGTTCCACATCTGCAAGGACCTGGGCGTGGAAGTGGTGCAAAAGCGCATCACCCGCGACGAGGTGTACATCGCCGACGAGGCTTTCTTCACAGGCACGGCCGCAGAAGTCACGCCAATCCGCGAACTGGACCGCGTCAGCATCGGCGCCGGCAGCCGCGGCCCGCTGACCGAGAAGATCCAAAGCGCGTTCTTCGACATCGTCAACGGCCGCAACCCCAAGTACGCCCACTGGCTCACCAAGGTCTGAACCCCATGTCCCAAGCTACCGTCGAACTGCTGGCCAAAGATCTCAACGCCCAGGGCGGGGTCTATTGCCCCAGCCCCAAGGCCGACATGAAGCTGTGGAACAGCCACCCCAAGGTCTATCTGGACGTGGCGCGTACCGGCGAGGCCAAGTGCCCTTACTGCGGCACCGTCTATCGCCTGAAGGCGGGTGAGGCCGTTCGCGCGGGGCATTGATACGGCCTGGCAGAAGCATGGCGTGCACCGCTGCGGGCGGTCGCGCCTGAAAGAGCAATCGGCCCCGGGTCGACGTACTGTGCACATGACCCTTGACTCCCTTCTGGGCCCGGCGCCCTGGCCCCGCCGGGTTGCCACTGCGGCGCTGTTTCTGGTGCCTGCGCTGGCGCTGACGGTGCAGTCCGGCTATTCGTACGGTGCGGTGCTGCTGCTGCTGGGCGCGCTGTGCTCCCTGCACCGCTGGCCGCGCACCGCGCAGCACCCTTGGACCTGGGCCCTGGCGGTTGCCATGGTGGGCATGGGTGTGCTCTGGTTTGTTTTGGCCAACCCGATGGATGGGTTAGGTGGCTGGGATCGGCCTTCAAAATACTTTTTTGGCCTTGTCTGTCTGCTGTTTGTGAGCCTTGCAGCGCCCAAACCGCGTGCGCAGTACTGGGGGCTGCTGCTTGGCTGCCTGGGTGCCGGCGCCGTGGCGCTGTGGCAGGTGCGTGTGGCGGGGGTGCCGCGTGCGACGGGATTCCCCTCATCGCACACCAGTAGCGCCATACAGTGGGGCAATCTTGCTTTGCTGATGGGCACCATGTTGGCCGCGCAGACCATCGCGCTGCGCGAGCACATCACGCGCGCAACATTGGTACTGGCCTGCTTTGGAGTGCTGTTGGCGTTCAATGCTTCGGTGTTGTCTCAGTCGCGAGGCGGCTGGCTGGCGATCGGGTTGGCTAGTCCTGTGGGCCTGTACCTGCTGTGGCGTTTTTATCGGCCTGAGCTGTGGCGTATGTTGGGCAGTGTTGCTGCCATCCTGGTCTTGTTGGGCGCCGCCAACCATCAGGTACTGGTGGAGCGTTGGCGCATCATGGAAAAAGAGCTGCAGGTCTATGGAGCTCAACGCGAGGCCGACAACTCTGTGGGGCAGCGCCTGGAGCATTGGCGCTTTGCCTGGGAAGTGGGGCAAGAAAAGCCCCTACTCGGCTGGGGAACGCAGGGCTATCTGGCGGAAAAGGAAAAGCGTGTGGCGGCTGGTGAGTATGCGTCTTCCATCCTGGAATACAACGCTCACAACGAGGTGCTGGACATGTTCGTCAAGGCAGGCATTGTTGGTGTGGCCTGGCTGTTACTGTTTTACGCTGTGCCGCTGTGCATGTTCTGGCCAACGCGTGCTCGTCTGGCTGCCTACGCGGATTGCAGGGCCGACGTGCGCGCTCAGATGTTGGCGCTGCGGTTGGGTGGTGTGTGCATTCCACTGCTCTATGCCGGTTTTGGCATCACCGTGGTTTTTCTCGGCCCCAACAGCGGCATCATGTTCTACCTGTTCATGACCATGCTCACCTGGGCGGCCGTGCATGGCATGGACGCGCAATATGCGGGCGACGTGCGTGCGCCGTCTTCTGCGGCGACCTGACCCGTGCCCTTGCCAGCCCGCACCACCGCCGTGTCTGACAATCCCGCAGCCGCGACCGGCTCTGCCCCTGCCACACGCCGGCCCCGCGTGCTGCACTTCGTGACCGGCGGTTTTTCCGGCGCCACGCAAGTAGCTGTTGACTTGGTGCGGGCCCACGCGGCCTCTGGCCGTTGCGATGCTCTGCTGGTGCTGCGCCGTAAACGCCACACGCGTAACGAGCGCGTGCAGGCGCTGCGGGACCAGGGACTGGCCGTGGAAACCGTGGCTGGCTGGGCGCATGTGGCCACCATCTGGCAACTGGTTGCCATCTGCCGACGTTTCAAGCCGGACGTGCTGGTGGCCCACGGCTTCAGCGAGCACCTGTGGGGCCGCTACGCGGGGCTGCTGGCCGGCGTGCCGCGCCTGGTGCATGTGGAACACAACTCCCGCGAGCGCTACACCGCCTGGAGACTGCGCCAGGCCCTGTGGCTGGCGCAGCGCACTGACCTCATCGTGGGTGTTTCCGAGGGCGTGCGCCAGAGCCTGCTGGCGCGTGGCTTTCCTGCGGCCAAGACCGTGGTCATCCCCAACGGTATCGACCTTGCGCCGTACGACCCGGCGCGCCATCCCGCCTGGACCGACCGTGCGCCAGGCATCGTCATGGCCGCCCGCTTTGCGCGCCAGAAAGACCACGCCACGCTGCTGCGCGCCGTAGCGCTGCTGCGCCAGCGCGGCCTCGCCCCACCCGTCAAGCTGGCGGGCGGCGGCAAGGCCAGCGCGCAGCGCGCCGCCCGCCAGCTGTGCACGGCGCTGGGGCTGGATGGACAGGTAGAGTTTTTGGGCCATTGCGGCGATGTGTCGGGGCTGCTGATGCGCCACCGCATCTGCGTGCTGGCCACGCACTTTGAGGGCATGCCGCTGTCGCTCATCGAGGGCATGGCCGCGGGCTGCGCCGTGGTGGGCAGCCGCGTGGTGGGCGTGCAGGAGATCATCGACGACGGCCGCAACGGCCTGCTGGCCGCGCATGCTGATCCTCAGTCGCTGGCTAACGCCCTGGCGCGGCTGTTGACGAATGATGACGAGGCCCAGCGCATGGCCCGGATCGCGCGGGACGATGCTGCACGCCTGTATAGCCTGCAAACCATGACGACGCGGTACGAAGACCTGCTGCTGCAGGGGCTGGAGGCAGCGCGGTGAGTGATGCCTTGCGTGCACCGGCCACGCCTTGGCTCAGCATCCTGGTGCCGGTGTACAACGTGCAGGACTACCTGGAGGAATGTCTTGCCTCCGTGGTGGAGCAACTGCAGCAACTACCGGATGGCGGTGCAGGCGTAGAGGTGCTGGTGCTCGACGACTGCTCCACCGACGGCTCGCGCGCGCTCATGGATCGGTTGGCCCAGCGCTGGCCCGGCCGTCTGACCCTGATGCACCACGCGGTCAACCAGGGTCAAAGTGCCGCGCGTAACACGATGATCGACGCGGCCCGCGGCGAATACCTTTGGTTCCTTGACTCGGACGACAAGCTGTTGCCCGGTGCACTCGCTCAGTTGTTTGCCATCGTCCAGCAGCATGTGCCGGACGTTGTACTTTGCGATTTTCGGGTCTTGCGCAACAACAGCTCTTTCAAGCACAGGTTGCGCGGCGAAATGCACCAGCGAACCTTTGATGGCCCGGCCGGGGTTTTGCTGCATGACTGCTGCGCGTTGCTGCAAGGTTTGCTGGTCGTGGGCCGCCTGCACCCCTGGTCCAAGATTTCCCGAAGTGCGTTGTGGGGAGATGACCTGCGTTTTCCAGTAGGACGCTGTTTTGAGGACATGGCCGCCGTGCCGCTAATGGCGTTGCGAGCCAGGAGTTTTTTCTACCAAGCGCAGCCTTGGGTGGCCTACCGCCAGCATGCAGGCAGCGTGCTGGCGACGATGAACTTGATCAAAGTACAAGACCAGGTAGCGGCCCTGCGACCGCTGCGTGAGGCACTGCGCGGTACGCCTTGCGAAAGTTCGGCGAGCCTGCGCCTGGAGATGACGCACCAGTGCGCGCGCAGCTTGGTTGGTGCTGTGCGCTTTTTGCAAAGCGTTGGGCTACCCGCAGCGCAGTGCCGTGTGTTGGTGCAGCGGATGTGCGCCGATTTTGATGCCGCCTCTCCCTTGAGTGCTCGGCAATGGGTCAGCACCTGTCTTAAGCGAGGTTGGTGGCTTCGCGCCATCAAATTCCTGCGCGCCTACCGTGCGCCATTTTTATGAGCAGTGCTTCATCCCACCACACCTGCAAGGGCCGGGGCGAGCTCTGGCTCGCCCGCTGGCTGCTGCAGTGGTTTCGCCTGCGCCCGCGCGATCTGGAGGCGCCCCCCGCGCCCGTGTTTACGCTGTACCCAACAGGAGCAGCCAGTGGTGCACCCGCTACGGCCAGGGCCATCCCCCGCATCCTCTGGAGCTACTGGCAAGGCGACGCACCGCCGCTGCTGGTGCAGCGCTGTCTGGACAACTGGCGGCGCCTGCATCCGCACTTCGACGTCCGCATCCTGGACGAGCGCAGCGTGCTGCAGTACCTGCCGGCCATCCCCGCGGCGCTCGACGGCGCATCGGCTGCCAAGCGCGCCGACTGGATCCGGCTGGAGCTGCTGCGCCGCCACGGCGGCATCTGGCTGGACGCGAGCACCATCCTCACCCAGCCGTTGGACTGGGTGCTGGAGGAGCAGGCACGCACGGGCGCCGACTTCGTGGGCTACTACCTGCAGCAGTACACCAGTGACCCCCAGCGTCCGGTGGTCGAGAATTGGTTCATGGCAGCGCCGCCCGGCAGCCCCTTCATTGAAGACCTGCAGCGCGAATTTACCGACGAGGTCATCGCCCGCACCGGCGAGCAGTACATCGCCCACCTGCAGGCCCAGGGCCTGTACGCGCAGGCGCTGCAGCGCATTGACATGCCCGCCTACCTGAGCATGCACCTGGCACTACAGGTGATTTTGCTGCGCGGGGGACGCTACCGCCTGAGTCTGTCCCCGGCGGAGTCAGGGCCATTCTTTTTGCATGTGCAGGGCCGCTGGCGCCGCGCGGCGCTCAAGCTGCGGCTGCTGTTCATGCGTGTGCGCGGGCCGCTGCCGCCGCTGATCAAACTGCGCGCGCCCGACCGTCGCCGGCTGGACGACTACCTGGCGCGTGGCCTGTACCTGCCAGACAGTGTTGCGGGGCGGTGGCTGGATGCGGACCGCGTTAATGCTCGGTAGCTATACTTTTGATAGCTGCCAGCGCTTGTTGCATAAGCGCCAGAGGCCAAAATGGCTTAAACCTTCAGGCGCTGCAGCGCGGCACGCCATTCCTGTGCCAGCAGCACCACCAGCTGCCGCGCCGGCATTGCGCGCGCGGCGGCCACGCCCTGGCCTGCCCATAGTGACAGGTAGTCCGCCCGCCCTTGGGCTGCAGCGGCTTTGCGCAGGGCGCCGGTCAGCGCGTTTTGCACCGGGTAGGCGGGCACGGCGGCCTCGTGCGGTGTCAGCCGCTGCATCAGTGTGTTGACGATGCCGCGCGCGGGTCGGCCCGAGTAGATGCGCGTGACGCGCGTGTCCGTGGCCTGCGCGCGGGCCATGGCGGCGCGCTGCGCGGGCACGATGGCCGACTCGGGGCAGGCCAGGAAGGCCGTGCCCAGCTGCACCGCTTGCGCCCCCAGCGCCTGGGCAGCCGCAATGCCGCGCCCGTCCATGATGCCGCCGGCGGCGATCACCGGGATGGAGAGCGCATCCACGCACTGCGGCACCAGCGCCAGGGTGCCGACCATGCTGGCCTCGAAGTCGCCCAGGAAGGTGCCGCGGTGGCCCCCGGCCTCCATGCCGCTGGCGACCACGGCGTCCGCGCCCACTGCGGCCCAGGCCTGCGCCTCGGCCAGCGTGGTGGCGGTGCCGATCACGCAGCAGCCCGCTTCGTCCTGTAGGCGCCGCACCTGCGCGCGGCTCAGGATGCCGAAGGTGAAGCTGGCCACCGCGGGGCGGGCCTGCAGCAGCGCCTCGAACTGGGCGTCAAAGTCTTCGCACCAACGCGCTGGCGCTTCGGGCGGGGGCAGGCCCAGGTCGGCGTACAGCGGCGTCAGGCGGGCTATGGCCGCCTGCACTGTGGCCGCATCGGGCGTGGGCTGCTCCAGCACGAATAGGTTCATGCCGAAGGGCTTGGCGGTGGCGGCGCGCACGGCCGCCGCGGCCTCGCGCATGGCCTGGGGCGAACGCATGCCGCAGCCCAGAAAGCCCAGCCCCCCGGCCTGGGATACGGCGGCGGCCAGCTGGGGCGTGTCCGAGCCCGTCATGGGCCCCTGGAAGAGGGGCAGGTCGATCTGCAGGCGTTGCAGCAAAGCATTCATGGGGTCAGCTCCGGGACAAAGAATCGGGGGCGCGCACTGCGCCGGTGTCGCCCAGGCCGTGCAGCGCCTCTTGCAGCGCGGCCAGTGCCGGCGTGGCATAGCCCGTGCGGTGCGCCAGCACCGTGTCGCACGGGCCCAGCGGCACCCAGCGCAGTGCGGGCGGCGTGTGCAGCAGGTCCACCACTGCCTGCGGCACCACGCCCGCGCAGCGGCCCGCGGCCACGCAGGCCAGGATGGCGGGGTAGGACGCAAGCTCCAGCACCTGCGGCGCCTGGCCGGTGGCCTGGCGCATCCAGTCCTCGCCGATGCGGCGGTAGGTGCAGCCGTGCGCAAACGCGGCCAGGGTGTGCACGCGCAGGTCGGCGGGCGTGTTCACCGGCGGGTGGCTGGCGGGCAAGGCCAGCAGCAACGACTCTGTCCAGACGGGGGTGCGCTGCACCGGGGCCTCATCGTCCAGGCCCGGCGGCGGCCAGGCCACCAGGGCGCAGTCGAGTTCGTGCGCCAGCACCTGATCGACCAGCTGGCGCGATGGTGCGGTGCGCAGCTCCAGCACCAGCGCGGGCCAGCGCGCATGCAGTTGCGCCAGCGGCGCGGGCAGGCGCGCGGCGGCCGTGCTCTCCATGGCGCCAATGCGCAGATGGCCGGCGGGCGTGCCGGGGTGCAGGGCCTGGCGGGCTTCCTCGGCCAGCGCCAGCAGGCGCTCGGCATACCCTTGCAGCGTGGCACCCGCGGGCGTGAGCACCATGCGCCGCCCTTCGCGCAGGAACAGGGCGGCGCCCAGTTGCTCCTCCAGCTGCTGCACGCGCGTGGTCACGTTGGACTGGGCGCGGCCCAGCCGCTCGGCCGCCCGCGTCACGCTGCCCTCGCGGGCCACGGCGCGAAAAATCTCCAGTGCCACCAGGTCCATAAATATGTTTATGAGATGATTTGCAAAAAATAAATCTTCAAAAAAGATTGAAAGCGATCATACCGCTGGAGACTGCGCCATGGAACCCCACGCCACCCCGTCGATCGATGCGCCTGCGCCGCGCACGCCCACCCGCCGCTGGGGCGACCGCCCCCATGCCGTGGCCCTGGCCGGCATGCTGGCGCTGGCGGTGGCCATGGGCGTGGGGCGGTTTGCCTTCACCCCGCTGCTGCCCATGATGCTGCACGACGGCGTGCTGACCCTCACCGAGGGCAGCTGGCTGGCCACGGCCAATTACGTGGGCTACCTGCTGGGCGCGCTGGTCTGCATGGCGCTGCCCTGGGTGGCGCCGGGCTTTTATGCGCGCTGGCACCCGGCGCGGTTGGCGCGCGCCGGGCTGGTGGCCACGGTGCTGCTTACGTTGGCGATGGCGCTGCCCCTGGCCGCCGCGTGGCCGGCGCTGCGCTTTGCGGCCGGCGCCGCCAGCGCCTTCGTGCTGCTCAACGTGGCGGCCTGGTGCATGGTGCGACTGGCGGTGCTGGGCCGCCCGGCCATGGGCGGGCTGATCTTCTGCGGCCCCGGCGTCGGCATCGTGCTGACGGGGCTGGCCGCCAGCGCAATGGTCGCGGCGCAGTGGCGTGCGGCCTCGGGCTGGGTGGTGTTCGGCGTGCTGTCGGTGCTGCTGTGCGCGGGCGTGTGGCCCGTGGTGCGCGGCCGTGCGGACAAGGGTGATGCCAGCGCCCAGCCCCGGGCAGCCGGGCATGCGGGCAGTGCGGAAAGTGCCGGCACGGTGGCGGCGCGCGGTGTGCATGCATTGGCGTATGGCCTGTCGGGGCTGGGCTACATCGTCACCGCCACTTTTTTGCCGGTGATTGCGCGCGCTGCGCTGCCGCCTGGCTCGCCTTGGCCGGACTTGTTCTGGCCCATGTTCGGCGCGGGCGTGGCTGTGGGCGCGGCGCTCAGCACGCGCGCGCCCGCTGCCTGGGACCGGCGCTGGCTGCTGCTGGCGGCCTACGCAGTGCAGGCGCTGGGCATTGTGCTGGGGCTGGTCTGGCCCACGCCAGCGGGCTTTGCGCTCAGCAGCGTGCTGGTGGGCCTGCCGTTCACGGCCATCACCTTCTACGGGCTGCAGGAGGCGCGCCGCCTGTGGCCGCAGTCCGCCGACAGCTTTGCCAGCCTGGTCACGGCGGTCTATGGACTGGGCCAGATCGCGGGGCCGCCGCTGGTGGCGTGGCTGCTGGCGCATGCCGATGCGGGCCAGGGCTTTGCGCGCGGGCTGGCGCTGGCGGCGGCGGCGCTGGCGGTGGGGGCGGTGATGTACGGCGCTTCGGCCTGGCGCTGGCCGCGCGGGTGATGGCAGGGTGGGGGATGGCAGGGTGGGGAGGCGGCGCGTCAGCCGGCCGGCACGCGCAGCACAAAGCAGGCGCCTGCCGCGCCATCTGGCCGGTCTTCGCAGTGCACGCTGCCGCCGTGGCGCGTCGCGATGGAGCGCACCAGCGCCAGCCCCAGGCCCACGCCGCCCGAGCGCTCGCTGGCGCCGGGCAGGCGGTAAAACGGCTCGAAGATGCGCTCGCGCTGGTCGGGCGGCACGCCGGGGCCGTGGTCGCACACACGCACAACGGCGTCGCAGCCTTCGCGGGCGATGGTGAGCGTGATGCCGCCCTGGCTGTAGCGGCGGGCGTTTTCCAGCAGGTTGCGCACGGCGCGGCGCAGCAGTTTGGACACGGCGGGCACCTCGATGGGCGCGGCGGCGTCATCACCGCCCACCAGCAGCTCGGCATCGACGCGCGCGCATTCCTCGGCCGCCAGGCCCATCAGGTCCACGGGCTCGATGGTGCCCATGTCGGGCGCGCCGGCGTCCAGGCGGCTGGCCAGCAAAATCTCGTCCACCAGCTGGTCCAGCTCGGCGATGTTGCGCTGGATCTCGGCGCCAAATGTGGGCAGGAGTGCGGCCGAGGGCGCGCCGCCCTGCATCAGCTCCAGCCCCATGCGGATGCGCGTGAGCGGCGAGCGCAGCTCGTGCGACGCATTGGCCAGCAGAGATTTGTGCGACTGCACCAGCGCCTCGATGCGCGCGGCCGCGGCGTTGAACTGGCGCGCCAGCGCGGCCACCTCGTCGTGGCCATGCTCAGGCACGCGCACCGACAGGTCGCCCTCGCCAAAGCGCTGCACGCTGCGCTGCAGCAGCTCCAGGCGCTGCAGCAGCCGGCGAATGATGGGAAACACCCCCACGGTGACGGCCATGCCCACCAGCGCCAGCATCCACAAAAAACCAAACGGCGGGCGCAGCCAGGCGGCCGGGCCGCGATCTTCGGGGCGCATGCGGGGCGTGCGTGGCGACAGCTGCATCTCAAATACCTCGCCCGTGGCGCTTTCGATGCGGTAGAGCACGCCCTCGCCAGGCTCGCGCCGCTGGCGCAGGCCCACGCCATCGACCAGCGTGCGCCCCTGCGCGTCGGTGATGCGCACCTCGCGCGAGGGCGGCTGCAACTGGCTTTGCTCGGCCGCCCAGCGCCAGGCCATGCCGATGGCGAAAGCAAACACCAGCACGCCGCCCACCACGGCCAGCCAGATGCGCAGGTACAGGCGACGGGAGAAGGGGCTGATCAGGGACATATCCATCAGCCTTTCACTGCATGTTGCGCGGCACGCGACGTATGAAACTGGCGCGACCCAGGCCAGGGCAGCCGAGCAAGGGCCGCCCCGCAGCGAGGGCTGCGTCCCCCTGCCCGCAGCGCGCAGCGGTGCGAGAGCGGGGGGAAGACGCGAAGCGTCTCAGGGGGGTGTCGCTTCATCTCAGTCTTGCTGTTTGGCAAACACATAGCCCACACCGCGCACCGTAAGGATGCGCCGCGGGTTCTTGGCGTCAGCCTCGATGGCGGCGCGAATGCGGCCCATATGCACGTCGATGCTGCGGTCAAACGCCTCCAGCTCGCGCCCGCGCACGGCCTCCATGATCTGGTCGCGCGTCAGCACGCGGCCCGCGCGCTCGGCCATGGTGACCAGCAGGTCAAATTGGTAAGAAGTCAGGTCGCAGGGCTGACCGGCCACGGTGACGGTGCGCGCATCGCGGTCGATCTCCAGCGAGCCAAAGCGCAGCAGATGGGTGGCCGGCCGCGCGCCAGCCTCGCGCCGGCGCAAGAGTGCGCGTATGCGCGCCAGCAGCTCGCGCGGCTCGAAGGGCTTGGGCAGGTAGTCGTCGGCGCCAATCTCCAGGCCGATCACGCGATCCATGGGGTCGCCCTTGGCGGTCAGCATCAGCACCGGCACCTGCGCCGCGGCGCCCGGCAGCGCGCGGATGCGCCGGCACACCTCCAGGCCGTCGATGTCGGGCAGCATCAGGTCCAGGATCACCAGGTCGGGCAGGGCGCCGCCCTCGGGCGACTGCAGCCGCGCCAGGCCGCTGGTGCCGTCGGCCATGTGCGTGACCTGCAGCCCCGACTGGCCGAGGTACTCGCCCACCATCTGCGCCAGGCGGTGGTCGTCTTCGATCATCAGCAGTTGCGAGCTCATGCGGTGCCTTTCAGTGCTGCCATGTTCACCGCGCGCCATCTACGGCGGTTGAAGCACGGGTAAAGTTGGGTAAACCGGTTTTGATATTGTTTTGATAGCGTCCAGCGCTTATATATCAAGCGCTGGAGGCTTTCTGGCTCTGCTTGCCAGTGCTGTCAGCAGCAGGGGTGGCCGCATATTCTGCGATAACCTTGGCGCCATGAGCCTCGTCAAATCCAAACAACGCGTCGCCGACCACGGCGAAGTCTTCACCCCGCCGTGGATGGTCGAGGCCATGCTCGATCTGGTGAAGGATGAGGCCGAGCGCATCGACGCGCGCTTTCTGGAACCCGCCTGCGGCAGCGGCAACTTCATCGTGCAAATCCTGCGGCGCAAGCTCGCTGCGGTGGAGCGCAAATACGGCAAATCTGACTTCGAGCGGCGGCATTACGCCCTGCTGGGGCTGATGTGCATCTACGGCATCGAGTTGCTGGCCGACAACATCGCCGAGTGCCGCGCCAACGTGCTGGAGGTCTTTGCCGACTACCTCCAGCTGGACGAGGCTGATGACCTGTACCGGGCGGCCTTGTATGTACTGTTACAAAACCTGGTGCATGGCGACGCGCTGACCATGCGCGACCACCACGGCCAGGCCATCACCTTTGCCGAATGGGGCTACCTGGGCAAAGGCAAGTACCAGCGGCGCGACTTTAGGTTTGACGCACTCACCGGCGCGTCAAAGTTCAGTGAAGAGGGCTCGCTCTTTGCCGACCTGGGCAAGCACGAAATCTTTACCCCGGTCACCATCCACCCGCCCATGACCGTGGGCGAACTGGCAGCCCTGCCAAAAGACAGCATATGACTGACACCATCGTTCCCCAGCTCACCGCACGCTTTGACGAACTCAGCCAGCGCCTGCCCGATGACGGCATCGAGTTCTGGTTTGCCCGCGACCTGATGGAGCCCCTGGGCTACGCCCGCTGGGAGAACTTCACCACGGCCATCCATCGGGCCATAGAGTCTTGCAAATCAACGGGTTACAAAGAATCTGACCATTTTCGTGGCGTCACGAAAATGGTCACCCTGGGCAGTGGCGCCCAGCGCCCTGTGGAAGACTTCATGCTCACCCGCTATGCCTGCTACCTGATCGCCCAAAACGGCGACCCGCGCAAGCAGGCGATTGCCTTTGCCCAAAGTTACTTTGCGGTGCAAACACGCAAGCAAGAGCTGATTGAAGACCGCATGCGCCTGCAAGCCCGGCTGGAGGCGCGCGACCGCCTGCGCGAATCGGAAAAAGCGCTGTCGCAAAACATCTACGAACGCGGCGTGGACGATGCCGGTTTTGGCCGTATCCGTGCCCAGGGGGATGCGGCGCTGTTTGGCGGCCACACCACGCAGATGATGAAAGAGAAATACGGCATCGTGCAGACGCGCCCGCTGGCTGACTTTTTGCCCACGCTGACCATTGCAGCCAAGAATCTGGCCACCGAAATGACCAACCACAACGTGCAGCAAGCCAACTTGCTGGGCGAGCGCTCCATCACCCGGGAGCATGTGCAGAACAACCACAGCGTGCGCGCCATGCTGGGTCAGCGTGGGATTGCGCCCGAGCAGTTGCCGGCAGAAGAAGACATCAAGAAGTTGGAACGCCGGGTGAAAGCCGAGGACAAGAAAATCGAAAAGCAATCGGGCAAGCTGCCAGGGCCTGAGGGCCAGAACGTATGAGCACCGCATGAGCATCACCCTGCAAGCCCCCTTCGCCCTGCATGGCCGCAACCCCGATGTGCTGACCTGCATTGCCAATCTGTCGAACGACGAGGTTTTCACACCCCCCGAACTGGCCGGTCGAATGCTGGACTTGCTGGCCAATGCCTGGGCTGCCGACCACGGTGGCGCAAGCCTATGGGCGGATAAAACCGTGCGTTTTTTGGACCCCTTCACCAAATCGGGCGTGTTTCTGCGCGAAATCACCAGCCGCCTGACCGCGGGGCTGGCGCAAGAAATCCCCGACTTGCCAACGCGCGTAAACCACATCCTGACGCAGCAGGTGTTTGGCATTGGCATTACCAAACTCACCAGCTTGCTGGCGCGGCGCAGCGTGTATTGCTCCAAATACGCCAACAGCGCGCATTCCATCGCCCATGGCTTTGCCAACAAGATGGGCAACATTTGGTTTGAGCGCACTGAACACACCTGGGTGCAGGGCAAATGCAGGTTTTGTGGCGCTAGCCAAAAAGCGTTAGACCGTGGTGAGGAAAAGGAAACGCACGCCTACGCTTTTATTCATACCGACAACATCAAAACTCGAATAGCCGAGTTATTTGGAGCAGACATGCAATTCGACGTGATCATTGTGGCAACCCGCCGTACCAGTTGAGCGATGGCGGTTATGGCTCTAGCGCCGCGCCCATTTACCAGTTGTTTGTAGAAAAGGCCTTGGAACTAGATCCGCACTACGCGGTGTTTGTGACGCCATCGCGCTGGATGGCGGGCGGCAAAGGTCTGGATGGTTTCAGGGCAAAGATGCTTTCTGATAAGCACCTGCGCAACATCGTGGACTTTCCCAAACTGTACGAAGGCTTTCCGGGCGTAAAGATTCGCGGCGGTGTTTCCTACTTCTTGTGGGATCGCCAGCACAGCGGGCCATGTTCTGTGCAGACGATGTGGGATGGTCAACCCACAGGGCCAGCGGTGGTACGCCATTTGGATGCGTATGACATCTTGGTGCGGCGCAATGAGGCGGTGCCAATCTTGGAGAAGGTGCTCACAAAAGACAAGGCAACCCTGAGCAATCGAGTTTCCAGCCAAAAGCCCTTCGGACTGCGAACCTTTTTCCATGGAAAACCCAAACCTGATGGCCTCAAAAACCCGATCAAGCTGTTCGGCTCTCAAAAGGTAACCTGGGTCGAGCGTTCAGACGTTCCAACGAACACGGCCTGGATAGACAAGTGGAAAGTTTTGATGACTCGGGTTCAGGGAACCAGTGCGGCCATCGAAACCAAATTTCTGAGCAAGCCCATCATTGCCGAGCCTGGGACGGCCTGCACGGAGAGTTACATCGTTGCCGGGCATTTCGAGTCCGAAGCCGAGGCGATCCCAGGCAGGCCGACCCCGACAGGCCGCTGGTGTATTTCGGCTCGTTTCAAGACCTGTTGGGGCGCGATGCGGCAGGCAATATCAAAGCCCGTAACGAGTGGCTGCACACGCTGAACTGGGATGTGGTGGTGTTTGACGAATATCACTTTGGCGCGTGGCGCGACACGGCCAAAGAGCTGTTCGAGGGCGAAGACGATGCCAGCGTCAAAAAAGAAAAAGAGCTGGAGGGCGTGCTGGAGCAGGTGAACGAAGAGTTGGGTATGCGCGCCACGCTGGAAACCGACTTTTTGCCCATCACCACGCGGGCCTACTTGTACCTGTCGGGCACACCGTTCAAAGCGCTGGCTACGGGCGAGTTCATTGAGGAGCAAATCTTCAACTGGACTTATACCGACGAGCAGCGTGCCAAAGCTGCATTTGCCCAAGCGCACCCTGCGCCGCATCCTGGACAACCCCGAGGCGATGGCCGCCGTGGAGCGCATCGAGGGCTGGCGCGCGCTGGGCGACAACGTCATTGAAACCATCATCAACAAGAGCGAGAAGGTCAAAGCCCTGAAGCAAAAAGCCAAGGACGAGGAGCTGTCAGCGCGGGAGAAAAAAGAGCTTTCGGCGGAAGAGAAGGAATACAGATCCAAACGCAAGCTGGTGCAGGAAAAACTGATCAAGTTTGCGACGCGCATCCCGGCGTTCATGTACCTGACGGATTTCCGTGAGAACACCTTGCAGGACGTGATCACCAAGCTGGAGCCAGAGCTGTTTTTGACGGTGACGGGCCTGACGGTGCAAGACTTTCATCTGCTGGTGCAGCTCAAGGTATTCAACACCGAGCAGATGAACGCGGCGGTGTTTGCGTTCAGGCGCTATGAAGATGCGTCACTGCGCTACACCGGCATCGCCAGCCATCCAGGGCTGACGCACATTGGGCTGTATGACACCGTGGTGGCGATGGCCTAAAGGTGATATTGTTTTGATAGCTTTCAGCGCTTGTCTATCAAGCGCTGGAAGCCTTTTTGGCCCTGTGCGCCAGCGCCACCAGCAGCAGCACCGGCAGGCCCAGCAGGGCCGTGCTGGTAAAGAACGCGCTGTAGCCATAGGCATCGACAAACTGGCCCGAGAAGCCCGCCAGCCATTTGGGGGCCAGCAGCATCATCGAGCTGAACAGCGCGTATTGCGTGGCCGAGTACTGCACGTTGGTCAGGCTGGACAGATAGGCGATGAACGCCGCCGATGCAATGCCGCCGGCCAGGTTGTCGGCGCTGACCACGGCCACCAGCGCGGTCACGTCGTGCCCATGCGTCGAAAGCCAGGCGAACAGCAGGTTGGTCAGCGCGCTGAGCACCGCCCCCAGCATCAGCACGCGCATGACGCCCAGGCGCATGGACAGCACGCCGCCCACAAAAGCGCCCGCCAGCGTCATGATGACGCCAAAGACCTTGCTCACGGCGGCCACCTCGTCCTTGGTGTAGCCCATGTCCACGTAGAACGGGTTGGCCATGATGCCCATCACCACGTCGCTGATGCGATAGACGGCGATCAGCGCCAGGATCAGCGCCGCCTGCCAGCGGTAGCGGCGGATGAAGTCGGCAAACGGCGCCACCACCGCGCCGCGCAGCCATTCGCGCAGGTTGCGTGCGGGTGCCAGCGGGCGCGCAGCATCGGATTGGGGCTCGGGCGACAGCAGTACCGTCACCACGCCCAGCAGCATGGACGCCGCCATCACCAAGTAGGCCGTGGTCCAGGCGCCGGCCTGGTAGCCCGCCAGGCCGGCCACTTCAGCGCGCGCGGCCACCCACAGCACGCCCGCGCCGGCCCAGATCATGGCCAGGCGGTAGCCCGTCTGGTAGGTGGCGGCCAGGGCGGCCTGGTGGTCGGCGTCGGCAGATTCGATGCGGAAGGCGTCCAGCGCAATGTCCTGCGTGGCAGAGCCAAAGGCCACCAGCAGCGCGCACCACACCATGGGCCCCAGCGCGTCGCGCGGGTCGGCCAGCGCCATGCCCACCAGCCCGGCCATCACCAGCGCCTGCGCCAGCAGCAGCCAGCTGCGCCGCCGGCCCAGCCAGCGTGTGAGCAATGGCAGCGGCAGGCGGTCCACCAGCGGCGACCAGACCCACTTGAACGCATAGGCCAGCCCCACCCACGACAGGTAGCCGATGGTGGTGCGGTTGATGCCCGCCTCGCGCAGCCTGAAAGACAGCGTGCCCAGCACCAGCAACAGCGGCAGCCCCGCCGCAAAGCCCAGGGCCAGCATGCGCAGGCTGGCGGGCTCCAGATAGACAAGCCAGGCCTGGCGCCAGGACCGGCGAGGGGGGGCAGCGGCAGCAGGGGGAGCGTTGGTGGCGGTTTCAGCAGGCATGGGCAAGGGCGGGGGATGGGTGCAATCGCGGGATTATCCGCACCGCAGCGCGCAGGACGCCATGACACCCGCCGGCCAGCATTGGCGGGGTGCGCCAGTCTGTCCTAGACTCGCGCGCATGACCACCCGCACTACCAACCCCTTGTCCTTGTTGTCCGCCTGGCCGGGCTGCCTGTGCTGCGTTGCGCGCGTGAATGCGCGCGGTGACGTGCGCGGTGATCAGGCCGGCGGAATCTGGCAGGCGCGCCGCGCCTTTGTGCTGGCGGCGGCAGGCGCGGCGGCGCTGCCGGCGGCGGCGCAGGTGGATGTGGGCAGCGCATCGGGCATGCGCATGCTGGTGCCCGCCGAGACGCTGGAAGAATCCGCCGTGCAGCAATATGGCCAGCTGCTGGCGCAGGCCAGGGCCAAGCGCGCGCTGGCGCCGGACAACCACCCGCAGCTGGTGGCGCTGCGCGGCATTGCCCGCCGCCTCATCCCCCACGCCGCGCAGTGGAACAGCCGCGCCGCCCAGTGGCGCTGGGAGATCAACCTGATCGCTAGCCGCCAGATCAACGCCTTTTGCATGCCGGGCGGCAAGATCGCGTTCTACACGGGCATCCTGGACCAGCTCAAGCTGACCGGCGAAGAAGCCGCCATGGTCATGGGCCACGAAATGGCCCACGCGCTGCGCGAGCACGCCCGCTCGCGCGTGGCCAAGAGCCAGGCCACCAGCATCGGCCTGTCGCTGGGCGCGCAGCTGCTGGGCCTGGGCGAGCTGGGCAACGTGGCGGCCAACCTGGGCACGCAGCTGCTCACGCTCAAGTTCAGCCGCTCCGACGAGACCGAGGCCGACCTGGTCGGCCTGGAGCTGGCCGCCCGCGCCGCCTACAACCCGCAGGCCGCCGTGAGCCTGTGGCGCAAGATGGGCGCGGCCACCGGCAATAACGGGGTCGCGTTTCTGTCCACCCACCCCTCGGGCCCGGACCGCATCCGCGAGCTGGAGGGCAACGTGCCCAAGGTGCAGGGGTTGTACCAGGCGGCGCGGGGTGGTTGATTTGCTTCTATATTGATAGCTGTTGGCGCTTTTCAGTCAGGGGCTGGTGGCTGATTTGGCTTGAAGCTGCAGCGGGGCGCAGCCCGGCAAAAAGGCGCGGCCTTCGCGCAGGGCGCGGATCAGCAGGTCGGGCGTGGCGCGGATGTGCGCCTCCAGCGCCAGCGCGGCGCGCGCGTCCTGGCCTGACATGGCCAGCTCGAAGATTTCGGTGTGCTCGGCGTGCACATCGCGTACACCGCCCGGCAGGCCCATGGCGCAGAAGCGGTAGCGCTCGCTGTGGCGCGACAGCAGGCGCAACACGCGCACGGTCCACGGTGAGGAGTGGCCCGCCAGCAGAGCCTCATGAAAGCGCACGTTCAGCAGCTCCCACTGGCGGCGGCGGTGCGGCGCGATGGGCTGTTCCTCGGCAGATATCGCCGCATAGGCCTCGGCAAGCGCCTCGCGCCACTGTGCATCACCGGCGCGAATGGACTGGCGCAGCGCGTCGGTCTCGATGTGCACGCGCAGCGTGGTGATGTCTTCCAGCTCTTGCAGCGCGATGGGCGCCACGCGAAAGCCGCGCTGCCCCTCCACGGTCACCAGCGCGTCGCTGACCAGCCGCGTGAGCGCCTCGCGCAGCGTGCCCGCGCCCACCGCGTACTGGGTGCGCAGGTGCTCGATGCGCAGCTTGCTGCCGGGCGCAAGGCGCCCCTCGACGATGTCGCTGCGCAGCGTGGCGTAGGTTTGCTCGATCAGCGTGCGCGAGGGGGCGTCGTACAGGGCTGCGTCCTCGGCGGCGTCGCCGCCGGGCAGTGCAATCAGGGGGTGAAAACTGCGTTTGGCCATGGCAATGCGGGGCTGGCGTTCGCCTCACGAAGCCGCCAGCGGCCGCTCTTGCAGGCGCGACAGGCGGTAGCTCAGTTGTGGGCGGGTCAGCCCCAGCGCGCGCGCCGCTGCCGCCAGGTTGCCGCCCGCGCGCGCCACGGCTTCGCGGATCAGCGCGTCTTCGAGCGCGTCCAGCGTCAGGCCGCTGGCTTGCAGGGTGTCGTACAGACCGGCGCTTTGCTGGCAGTGCGCTTCGCTTTCCAGCGCTCCTGCCGCGTTCACGGTGTGGGTCGTGGGAAGGACTGATGTGGGAAAGAGCATGGCGGCGTCCACCAGGTCGTCGTGGGGCGCCAGGATCACGCCGCGCTCGACCAGGTTTTCCAGCTCGCGCACGTTGCCGGGCCAGGCGTGCTGGCGCATGGCGGTCATGGCCAGGTCGGTGAAGCCCGCCAGGCGCTTGCCGTGCAGTGCGGCGTAGCGCTGCAGCAGGTGCATGGCCAGCAGTTCTATGTCGTCCGCGCGCTCGCGCAGCGCCGGTATGCGGATGGGATAGACGTTCAGGCGGTAGAGCAGGTCGCGCCGAAAGCGCCCTTCTTCCACGGCTTTTTCCAGATCGACGTTGGTGGCGGCAATCACGCGCACGTCCACCTTGCGCGGCTGCGTGCCGCCCAGGCGCTCCACTTCGCCCTGCTGCAGCACGCGCAGCAGCTTGGCCTGCGCGGGCAGGGGCAGCTCGCCCAGCTCGTCCAGCAGCAAGGTGCCGCCGTGCGCGCGCTCGAAGCGGCCCACGCGCGCGGCGGTGGCGCCGGTGTAGGCGCCTTTTTCGGCGCCGAACAGCTCGCTTTCGATCAGCTCGGCCGGCAGCGCCGCGCAGTTGACGGCCACGAAGGGCTTGTCGGCGCGCGGGCCCATGGCGTGCAACGCGCGCGCAAAGCGCTCCTTGCCCACGCCGGTCTCGCCGGTCAGCAGCACCGTGACCTGCGTGGGCGCGGCCTTGCGCAGCAGCTCCACGGTGTCGTTGAAGGCGCGCGAGCGCCCCAGCAGCGGGCCCTGGTCGTCCGCGGGCTGTAGCTGGGTGCGCAGCGCATCCACCTGCGACTGCAGCTCGCCCAGGCGCACCAGCATGGAGTCGGGGTCGTAGTCGCGCGCCAGTTGCTCGCCGTCGGGCCATTCGTGCTCAAAGCGGCCCTCGATCAGGCAGTGCGCGTGGCCGCAGGCGGTGCACTGCGTTTCCTTGAAAAGAACCGGACGCCGAAAGAAGGCGCTGGTGTAGCCCGAGGCATAGCCCACCAGCATCCAGCACACGGGCGCATCCTGCGGGCCCCAGGTGCGCTGGTGCACCTCGGCCTCCCAGCTGTGATCCCACTGAAAGACGCCGTGAAAGTGGCCTGCCGCCTCGTCCAGCTCGAACACCTGCGGCTGCACGCGCACCGCGCCCTCGAGCATGTGCAACTGCGGCCCGACGGCGAAGGCGTCGAACAGCGATGCGCCCGGCCGCACCTGGCGCGCCAGCAGCGCATCGCGCTCGCCCGATGCGTAGCCCGCACGCATCAGCAAGCGGCGGGCGTGCTCCGGCCCCAGGCTGGCCACCAGCTCGCGCCGCAACGCCTGAAAGGCCGCCGCATGTACCAGCAGCATGCGCTGATCAGCCAGCCAGATGCGCCCATCGACGGGCGAGAAGTGCACCAGCCGGCGCAAGTCGGCGTCGGACGGGTAGGGGGGCAGGGTGGTGGCCGGCATGAAAAAAGTATCGATAAACAGCGGGTGGTCGTCCATCGGGATCGACCCGGGGAGGTTTTTCATCATTTCATGAACTGGCTGACCCCTGGGTCTCATCAAAACATCATGCTGCTGTGCAGCAATCGCGGCTCCGGGCTGGCCGCGGGTGCCGCAGCCGGCGGCTACCAACCTGCGGGCGGGCCTCTTTGACGCGATTTGCTAGGGATTAACCCTGGATTTATCGATATTTGCGCGCAAAACGCCAGCATTGGCATGGCCCGTGCAAAACAGATGGCGCAAAACCGAAAAGGAGACCGTCATGACCCACACCGCCATTGCCACCGACGCATCTGCCACCCCGCAACCCGTCTGCGATCTGTCGCAGCGGTTTGTGCGCGTGCTGGGCCGCCGCGACAACGGCTTTGTCGAGTTTGCTTTCTCGCTCGGATGGCCCGAACTGTCGGTAGAGCTCATGCTCCCCGAGCCGGCATTCGAGGCCTTTTGTGCGGCGCACCGCGTGCGCCACCTGGACGACTGAACCCTGCCCCTAGCAACCATTACCAGGAGACAAGCCCCATGAACATCGACCTGCAGGCGCGCGAGATACAGCCGCTGCGCAACACCTTCGCCCGCGTGGCGGCCTACACGGGCGACAAGCCCGCGTCGCGCTACCTTGAAGCCACGCTGGGCATGCAGCCCGCCGCGAACTTCCATTACCGCCCGACCTGGGAGCCCGAGTTTGAACTGTTCGATGCCACGCGCACCGCGGTCAAGCTGGCCGACTGGGATGCGCTGCGCGATCCCCGCCAGTTCTACTACGCCAACTGGACCATGGCGCGTGCGCGCCAGCAAGAGGCGATGGAAGCCAATTACCAGTTTGTCGAGTCGCGCGGCCTGATCGACAAGATTCCCGACGCGCAGCGCGCCGGAGCCTGCGAGGTGCTCATGCCGCTGCGCCACGCGGCCTGGGGCGCCAACATGAACAATTGCACGATCTGTTCACGCGGTTATGGCACGGCGTTCACTGCACCGGCCATGTTCCATGCCATGGACCATCTGGCGGTTGCGCAGTACCTCACGCGCCTGGGGCTGGCACTGGGCGAGCCCGGCGCGCTCGACGCGGGCAAGAACGACTGGCTGCACGACCCGCGCTGGCAGGGGCTGCGCAGGCTGGTCGAGGACACGCTGGTCGTCAATGACCCGTTCGAGCTGTTCGTGGCGCAGAACCTGGCGCTCGACGGTCTGCTGTACCCACTGATCTACACGCATTTCGTGGACGACCACCTTGCGGTGCAGGGCGGTACGGCGGTGGCCATGCTCACGGCCTTCATGCCCGAATGGCATGACGAGAGCGCACGCTGGGTGGACGCGGTCATCAAAGTGGCCGCTGCCGCATCGGACGACAACCGGGCGCAGATCACCGGCTGGTTCAAGAGCTATGCCGATCGGGCGCAGGCCGCGCTCGTGCAGGTGGCGGACCTGGCACTGGGAGCGCAAGGCAGCGCGGCGCTGATTGCAGTGCGCACGGCGCTAGATGCGCGGGCCCGCAAGTGCGGCCTGGCTGTCTGAAGGAGGTCATCACCATGAACACCCCCAACGCCTCCGTCATCTCCAGCGTCTTCATTGCCTTTCAGGACAACGAAGAGTCCCGCCCCGTTGTGGACGCCATCCTGGCCGACAACGCCGAAGCCGTAGCCACCTATCCGCAGGGGCTCGTGAAGATCAACGCGCCCGGTCGGCTTGTCATTCGGCGCGCAACCATCGAGGAGCAGACCGGGCAGCGCTTCAACCTGCAGCAGCTGCACGTCAACCTCGTCACGCTTTCCGGCTACATCGACGAAGACGACGACGAGTTTTCACTGAGCTGGCAGCACTGAGCCAGCCGGCCGTTTCACCCAACAACCAGGAGATAACACCATGGACGCACCTGCTATCAAGAAGAAATTGGGCCTCAAGGACCGCTACGCCGCCATGACGCGCGGCCTGGCCTGGGATACGACCTACCAGCCCATGGACAAGGTCTTTCCGTTCGACAAGTACGAAGGCATCAAGATCCACGACTGGGATAAATGGGAAGACCCGTTTCGCCTGACCATGGACGCCTACTGGAAATACCAGGGCGAGAAGGAAAAGAAGCTCTATGCCGTGATCGAGGCCTTTGCGCAGAACAATGGCCAGCTGGGTATTTCGGATGCGCGCTATGTGAATGCGCTCAAGATCTTCTTCCAGGCCGTGACCCCGCTGGAGTACCACGCGCACCGCGGCTTTGCCCATGTGGGCCGCCACTTCACCGGTGCCGGTGCCCGCGTTGCCGCGCAGATGCAGTCCATTGACGAGCTGCGCCACTGCCAGACCGAAACCCACGCCCTGTCGCACTACAACAAGTATTTCAATGGCCTGCACCAGGCACCCCACATGTTTGACCGTGTGTGGTACCTGTCCGTGCCCAAGTCGTTTTTTGAAGACGCCTCCACCGCAGGGCCGTTCGAGTTCCTCACCGCCGTGAGCTTCTCGTTCGAGTACGTGCTGACCAACCTGCTGTTCGTGCCCTTCATGTCCGGCGCCGCCCACAACGGAGACATGAGCACCGTGACGTTTGGCTTCTCGGCCCAGTCCGACGAATCGCGTCACATGACCCTGGGCATCGAGTGCATCAAGTTCATGCTCGAGCAGGACCCGGCCAACGTGCCGATCGTGCAGAAGTGGATCGACAAGTGGCTCTGGCGCGGCTACCGCCTGCTCACCATTGTCGGGATGATGCAGGACTACATGCTGCCCAAGCGCGTGATGAGCTGGAAGGAAGCGTGGGAGATGTACGCCGAGGAAAACGGCGGCGCCCTGTTCCGCGATCTGGCCCGCTATGGCATCCGCGAACCCAAGGGCTGGAAGGAAGCCAGCGCCGGCAAGGACCACATCACGCACCAGGCCTGGAGCGGCTTCTACAACTACGCGGCCGCCGCCGCGTTCCACACCTGGATGCCCAAGGAAGACGAGCTGAACTGGTTGTCCGAGAAGTACCCCGACACCTTCGACAAGTACTACCGGCCGCGCTTCGAGCATTTCCACGCGCAGCAGCAACAGGGCAAGCGCTTTTACAACAAGACGCTGCCCATGCTGTGCACCATCTGCCAGGTCCCCATGTTCTTTACCGAGCCCGGCGATCCGACCAA
Organism: Diaphorobacter sp.; assembly: GCF_050251835.1. Taxonomy (NCBI): domain Bacteria; kingdom Pseudomonadati; phylum Pseudomonadota; class Betaproteobacteria; order Burkholderiales; family Comamonadaceae; genus Diaphorobacter; species Diaphorobacter sp. The sequence continues at coordinate 80,587 of NZ_JBFWLZ010000008.1, forward strand.
GATCTGCTACCGCGAGTCCGACTACCACGGCGACAAGTACCACTTCTGCAGCGACGGTTGCAAAGAAATTTTTGACGACGAGCCCGAGAAATATTCGCAAGCCTGGCTGCCCGTGCACCAGATTTACCAGGGCAACTGCTTCCCCGAGGGCACCGACCCGACGGTGGAGGGCTTTGACCCGATGGCTGCCGTGATGGACTACTACGACCTGAAGGTGGGCCGGGACAACTTCGACTTTGAAGGCTCGGAAGACCAGAAGAACTTTGCCGCCTGGCGTGGTGATGCTGTTCAAGGAGACAAGGCATGAGCGTCGTTGCTGTCAAACCCTACGACTTTCCCGCCCGCGACCGGCGCGAGAACTTCCCCGCACCGCTGCTCTACATCGGCTGGGAGGATCACCTGATGTTTGCATCACCGGTCTGCCTGCCGTTGCCGCCGGATACCCCGTTCGGCGCGCTGGCCCAGGGCGTGCTGCCCGGCGTGTACGGCGAGCACCCCGACTTTGCCAAGATCGACTGGTCCCAGGTCGAGTGGTTCAAGTCCGGCCAGCCGTGGACGCCCGATCCGGCCAAGTCGCTGCAGGCCAATGGCCTTCAGCACAAGGACGCGATCCGTTTTCGCACCCCGGGCCTGACCGGCATCCAGGGTACGTGCAGCTAAGTCCCATTCGGTGAGGGAAGCCCGGGGGCTACCCCCGGGCCCCGCGTCCATGCCATGACCTACCAACTGACCATCGAGCCCTTGGGCGCAACGATCGACGTCGAAGAGGGCCAGACCCTGCTCGACGCCGCGCTGCGCCAGGGCATCTACATTCCCCACGCCTGTGGCCACGGCCTGTGCGGTACCTGCAAGGTGCAGGTTGCCGACGGCGATGTGGACCACGGTGCCGCCAACCCGTTCGCGCTGATGGACTTCGAGCGCGACGAGGGCAAGACGCTGGCCTGCTGCGCCACGCTGCAGTGCGATACGACCATCGAGGCCGACATTGACGAGGAGCCCGACGCCCAAATCATTCCCGTGCGCGACTTCGCGGCCACGGTGGAGCGCATCGAGCGGCTCACGCCCACCATCAAGGCGCTGCACCTGCGGCTGGACAAGCCCATCCGCTTTCAGCCGGGGCAGTATGTGCAGCTGGAGATTCCGGGCCTGGGGCAAAGCCGCGCCTTCTCGATCGCCAACGCGCCGGGCGCAGATGGCGAATGCGCGCAGGTTGAGCTCAACGTGCGCCATGTGCCCGGCGGTGCCGGCACCACCTGGCTGCACGAGCAGCTGCAAGAAGGCGCGCGGCTGCGCCTGGCCGGGCCGTATGGGCGCTTTTTTGTGCGGCGTTCGGCGCGGCTGCCGATGGTGTTCCTGGCGGGCGGCTCGGGGTTGTCGAGCCCGCGCTCCATGATCCATGCGCTGCTTGCTGGCGGCTGCACGGAGCCGGTCACGCTGGTCTATGGCCAGCGCTCGCGCGACGAGCTGTACTACGACGATGAATTTCGCGCACTCGCGCAGCAGCACCCGCAGTTCACCTACGTGCCGTCGTTGTCAGCCGAGCCCGAGGGCTCGGACTGGAGCGGCGCGCGCGGCTTTGTGCATGAGGCCGCGCAGGCGCACTTCCGGGGCAACTTTGCGGGCCACAAGGCTTATCTGTGCGGCCCGCCGCCCATGGTTGAGGCCTGCATTGCCACGCTGATGCAGGGGCGGCTGTTCGAGCGCGACATCTACACCGAGAAGTTCCTCTCGGCCGCCGATGCGCAGGGCGCGCGCAGCCCGCTGTTCAAGCGCGTCTGACGGAGGCCGGCATGTGGACGAGCCCAAGACCCACTGTGAACGTGCATGTCGCGCAGACCGGTGACTGCTATGCCTGCGCCACCGACGAAAGCCTGCTCAAGGGCATGCTGCGGCTGGGCCGCAAGGGCATTCCCGTGGGATGCGTCAACGGCGGCTGCGGCGTGTGCAAGGTGCGCATCGTCGAGGGCGGCGTGCAGCCGCTGGGCCCCGTGAGCCGGGCGCATGTCAGCACCGAAGAAGAAGCGCAAGGCTACACGCTGGCCTGCCGCGTGGCGCCCACCCAGGCGGTGTGCCTGGAAGTGGCCGCCCGATTGCGCAAACCGTTTCTGGGCAGTGCCGCCTCGGTGGCGCAACGTCCAGCCAATTGAGTCATTGAAGATTTATCAACCAAGAGGAGACATGAAATGGGTGTACTGAGAATCGGCCACGCGAGCCTGCGGGTCATGGATATCGCTGCTGCCGTCAAGCACTACGAAGAGGTCCTGGGCCTCAAGACCGTCATGAAGGACAGTGCGGGCAACGTCTACCTGAAATGCTGGGACGAGTGGGACAAATACTCCATCATCCTGACCCCCAGCGACCGGGCGGGCCTGAACCACGTTGCCTACAAGGTGGAGAAAGACGAGGATCTGGAGGCGCTGCAGGCACGCATCGAGGCCTGGGGCATCAAGACCACGCTGCTGCCTGAAGGCACGCTGCCCTCCACCGGCCGCATGCTGCAGTTCAACCTGCCCAGCGGCCACGAAATGCGCCTGTACGCCATGAAGGAATACGTGGGCACCGATGTGGGCACTGTCAATCCCGACCCGTGGCCCGACGGTGTCCGGGGCGCGGGCGCGCACTGGCTCGACCACCTGCTGCTGATGTGCGAGATGAACCCCGAGGCCGGCATCAACACCGTGCAGGACAACACGCGTTTCATGAAGGAATGCCTGGACTTCTTCCTGACCGAGCAGGTGCTGGTGGGCCCCCAGGGCGACATGCAGGCCGCCACCTGGATGGCGCGCACGTCCACGCCACACGACATCGCCTTTGTGGGCGGCCCTGTCAGCGGCCTGCACCACATCGCGTTTTTCCTGGATTCGTGGCACGACGTGCTCAAGTCCGCCGACGTCATGGCCAAGAAGAAGGTCAAGATCGACGTGGCCCCTACGCGCCACGGCATCACGCGCGGCGAGACCATCTACTTCTTCGACCCCAGCGGCAACCGCAACGAAACCTTTGCCGGACTGGGCTACCTGGCGCAGCCCGACCGCCCAGTGACCACCTGGAGCGAGGACAAGATGGGCAGAGGGATCTTCTATCACACGGGTGACCTGGTGCCGTCCTTCACGGACGTCTATACCTGACCCGGCGCGCAGCCATGCACAAGGAACACAGCATGAAAAAACACAGGGTCATTGCCGCGCTTGCCCTGGCGGGCGGTCTGGCCGTCAGCAGCGCGCAGGCCGAGGGGCACTACGTGCCGGGCGTGGAAGGGCTGCAGGGCGCCAGCGTGCCGCCGCCCGGCTTTTACTACCTGGGCTACCTCGTCAACTACAACATTGACGATTTCCGCGCGCCGGGCACCAGCGACAACCTGCCGGGCCACAACCGGGGCACCGTCACGGCGCTGGCCAACCGTTTTGTGTGGATCTCGCAATACAAGCTGCTGGGCGCCGACTACGGTATGGAGGCCATCGTGCCGGTAATGCGCACCTCGCTCACCATCAACGCGGCGGGCATCTCCGACACCCGCTCGGGCGTGGGCGACGTGTACCTGGGCCCGCTGGTGCTGGGCTGGCACGGCCAGCAATGGGACGCCGTGGCCGCCGCCGGCGTGTGGCTGGACAGCGCCAGCACCAGTCACCCCGCATCGCCGGGCAAGGGCTTCAAAAGCACCATGCTCACGGGTGGCCTGACGTATTACTTCGACAGCGCCAAAACCTGGACCGGGTCGGCCTTGATGCGTTTCGAGCGCAACGGCAAGAACGACGCGGGCCTGCGCCCGGGCAATCAACTCACGATGGAGTGGGGGGTGGGCAAGTCCTTCGGCACCTGGCAGGCGGGGCTGGTGGGCTACAGCCAGTGGCAGACCAGCGAAGACAGCGGGCCGGGCGCCAGCACCCACAAGGCATCGCGCCACGCGCTGGGCGCCGAGGTGGTCTATCCCGTGCCTGGCGCGGGCATGTTCCTGAAGGGCGCGCTCTACAAGGAGCTGAGCGCCGAGGCAGGCACCGGCGCGCAGCCCAAGGGCTCTCTGCTGCGCTTCTCGCTCGTAAAAGCCTTCTGAGCGGTGAGCGGTGAGCGCTGCCGCAGGCGGCTACCCCGGCGCAGCGGCGCGCACTTGTGCAAAGGCGCGCACCACGTCCAGAAATGCCCCCAGCACGGGGGAAGGGTCATCGCTGCGATACAGGCAGCTGAGCTCGATGTCGCTCAGGTGGCGCGAGCGCAGCGGCCGATAGGTCACGCCGGGCAGGCGCAAGCTGGTGGCCGAGCGGGTGGTGATGCAGCAGCCAAAGCCGCCCGCCACCAGCGCCACGGCGGTCACTACGTCCTGCACCTCCTGCTCGACACGCGGGGGGATGCCCTCGGCGCGGAAAGCGTCCGTCACCTCCTGTGCCAGACCGCGCAGGGGCACGTTGGGGTAGAGGATGAGCGGCATGCCCTCCAGGTCGGACAGGCGCAGCGAGGGGCGCACCGCCAGCGGGTGGCTGGCCGCCAGGGCCACCACCAGCGGCTCGTGCAGAACGGTTTCGATGCTGATGTCGGCCTCTTGCGGCACCAGACGGTTAAAGCCCACGCTGATGCGCCGCTCGCGCAGCGCCTGCAGCTGGGCGTCTTTGGTCAGGTTATGCAAAACAATTTTGACTTCGGGGCGCTCCTCGTGAAAGCGCGCCAGGATGCGCGGGATCACATCCAGTACGCCCGAGCCGAACAGCCCCACATCCAGCTGCCCGATCAGGCCCTGGCCTGCCAGTCGCGTGCGCTCCAGCGCCTGCTGTGCCAGCGCGAGCAGGTTGGGGGTTTCCTGCAGCAAGGTGTGGCCGGCGTCGGTGAGCTGCATGCCTTTGGGGGTGCGCACAAACAGCGGCACGCCGATTTTTTCTTCCAGCGCCTGGATGTGGCGCGTCAGCGGCGGCTGCGACAAATGCAGGCGGGCCGCCGCACGGCCAATGTGGCCCTCTTCGGCCACGGCAAGAAAGTGGCGCAGGTCACGCAAATCCATGGGGGCCCCCGTCCGTGCTGTAAAGATGCTGAAATGGTATGGGATACAGCAAAAAACAGTATTGGAAGGTATCGGGAGGGCGTCCCATCATCGCGGGCATGGCCTGCTTGTTGAGTGGCGCAGCTTTTCAAGGACACCGAATGACGGCTTCTTCACCCGCCTCTCCCGCCTCCCACACTTCCCCTTCGGCGACCGCCCGCGGTGCAGTGGCCGACGCTTCCCGCCGTGTGGTCACCGTGCTGATTGCCCGCCGCGTGGCGCCCGCGTCGGTGGCGGCGTTTGAGGTGGCCATGCAAGGCATGCTGGCCGCTGCCGAAGGGTTTGCCGGGCACCTGGGCGGCCAGGTCATCCGACCCGGTGACAGCGATACCCCGGGCGAATCGCTTGCTGCGGACGGCAGCACCGAGCCGCTGCTCTACCACGTCGTTTTTGCGTTCGATAACGAAGCCCACCTGGCCGCCTGGCAAAACTCCGCCGAGCGCGCGCACTGGCTAGCCCAGGTGCTGCCGCACACCGTGGGGCAGCAGCAGCTGCACCGGGTTACCGGCCTGGACTACTGGTTTGCCGCCCCCAACAGCACCACCCGCCCCGCGCCGCCGCGCTGGAAGGTGGCCACCGTGACCTGGCTGGGCATTTTTCCTACCGTGCTGCTGCTGTTTCTGACCATTGCGCCGCTGATGGCCGACTGGTACCTGGTGCCGCGCGTGATGGTCATTACCGTGCTGGTCGTGCTGATCATGACCTGGGTGGTGGCGCCGCGCCTGACGCGCTGGCTGCATTGCTGGCTGCACGCCAAGCGTTGAAACCGCCTTATCACAAAAATCAAGGGAAAACCCTAATAAATGCCAAAACGGTATTGAGGGTGGGCAAAAATGGTATTGGACGGTATTGAAATGTCTTTCTATCGTTGCTTCCTGGCTCGCAATTGCTGGTTTTTTAAAGGCACCGCGTAAGCGACACACCACCATGCAGAAATTTGTCGTCAGCATCGAAGACACCGGCGAGCAGTACAGCTGCGTCGGCGGTCGCTCCGTGCTGGAAGGCATGGAAGCGTTGGGCAAAAAAGGCATTCCCGTGGGCTGCCGGCAGGGCGGCTGCGGCGTGTGCAAGGTGCACATCCTGGAAGGCCAGTACGCGCGCCGCGTGATGAGCCGCGCGCATGTCAGTGCCGAGGAAGAAGCCGCTGGCTGCGTGCTGTCGTGCCGCATCTACCCGACCAGCGACCTGCGTCTGCAGGTCGTGGGTGCAATGAAAAAGAACGTCTGCCGCCCGCTGGCGGCGCCCCCGTCAACCCACCCGTGAACCCCATCAAAGGAGACCCACCATGGCATTAACCGGCGTTTTGCGCCCAGGACACGCACAAATCCGCGTGCTGGATCTGGAGGAATCGGTCAAGTGGTACACCGAGGTCATGGGCCTGGTGCCCATGGGCCGCGACAGCCAGGGCCGCGCCTATTTCAAAACCCGCGCCGAGCGCGATCACAACAGCGTGATCCTGCGCCAGGCCGATCAGGCGGGTATCGACCTGTTTGCCTTCAAGGTGCTGGACAAAGCCACGCTGGAAGACTTCGACAAAAAGCTGCAAGCCTTCGGCGTGAAAACCGAGCGCATCCCCGCCGGTGAGCTGCTGGAGACCGGCGAGCGCGTGCGCTTCCAGATCCCCACGGGCCACACCGTCGAGCTGTACGCCGAGAAAACCGACGTGGGCAACGGCATCGGCTACTTCGACCCCGATGTGGATGTGCTCGACGGCCCTGGCATTCGCCCCATCCGCATGGACCACTGCCTGCTGTACGGCGGCGACATCGAAGGCAACCTCAAGCTGTTCACCGAAGTGCTGGGCTTCACCCTGGTCGAGCGCGTGAAGCTGGAAGACGGCCAAACCGACCTGGCCATCTGGATCACCTGCAGCGCCAAGGCCCACGATATCGCCTTTGTGCGCCACGCCGAAGACGGCAAGCTGCACCATGTGTCGTTCCAGATGCCCAGCTGGGAAAGCGTGCTGCGCGCCGCCGACATCATGAGCGTGAACCGCGTCTCGATCGACATCGGTCCCACCCGCCACGGCATTACCCAGGGCACGACGATTTACTTCTTCGACCCCAGCGGCAACCGCCTGGAAACCTTCTGCGGCGGCTACGACCACTACCCCGACATGCACCCCATCACCTGGAGCTGGGAGAACGTGGGCCGCGGCATCTTCTATCACGACCGCAAGCTCAACGACGCTTTCCTGAGCGTGGTGACCTAAAGGAGCAGGCGGCAATGGCACAACACAGCGTTGAACAACGCGCCATCACTGCCGAGGCCGCCAACGCGGCCGTGGTTGCAGCGGTGGCCAAGGCGGGCGAGCTGGGCATCCGCATCAATGTCGCCGTGACCGACGCATCGGGCGTGCTGGCGGCCTTTCTGCGCATGCCGGGGGCGTTTTTGCATTCGGTGGACATTGCCATCGACAAGGCCTACACCAGCGCCGGCTTTGGCTTTGCCACGGCGCAGTGGGCCGGCATTTTGCAGGGCGACGAAGCGCTGCGCCTGGGCATGCCCACGCGCCCGCGCAACGTGGTTTTTGGCGGCGGTCTGCCCATGCGTGAGGGCGGGGCGCTGATCGGCGGCATTGGCGTGTCCGGCGGTAGCGCCGAGCAGGACGAAATCTGTGCCCGCGCCGCGCTGACGGCCCTGGGATTGGATCCATGAAGGAGTCGGCCGCCCCGGGGTGCCAGGCATTTCATGCGGCACCCGGGCAGGCCGCTGCGAACCTGCAGGCCGCAGCGTTGTTCAACATTTCCATAGCAAGGTAACACCATGAAAGAGTTCCTGAATTTCATCAACGGCGAATATGTTCGCAACGCCAGCGGCAAGACGTTCCAAGACATCAACCCGGTGAACGGCCAAGTCATCGGCAATATTTACGAAGCCGGCCAGGTCGAGGTTGATGCCGCCGTGGCCGCTGCCCGCGCTGCCCTGAAGGGCGACTGGGGCCGCCTGTCGGTCGCAGAGCGCTGCAAGCTGCTGGACGCCGTGGCCGGCGAGATCAACCGCCGCTTCGACGACTTTTTGCAGGCCGAAATTGCCGACACCGGCAAGCCGCACCACCTGGCCTCGCACGTGGACATTCCACGCGGCGCGGCCAACTTCCAAATTTTTATCGACACCATCAAGAGCACGGCCACCGAGTCGTTCAACATGCGCACGCCCGACGGCAAGACCGCGCTGAGCTACGGCGTGCGCGTGCCGCGCGGCGTGATTGCCGTGGTCTGCCCGTGGAACCTGC